>NZ_JANSJN010000010.1:22867-31640 GCF_047462555.1 Synechococcus sp. B60.1 | reverse complement strand
GCAACTGCCGACTCCGACCTCAATACTTTTGCCGATTGGCTGGAAGGTTACTACAGCAACCGCGCCCAAGCAATGGCAGAGCCCGTGTGGTTTGTGCCGGTGAGCCTTTGGTACGTGCGCGTTCCCCACCTCTTTTCAGAAGGAATCGGCTTTTTTACCGAGCAATTTAACGAGCACACACCGGGCCGATTTTACCGCAGCCGAGTGCTGCAGGTGTTGGCCGATCCCTTGCGGATTGAGAACTATAAGTTACGGGATCAAGTAGCTTGGGCAGGCGCCTCCCAGGAGCCGCAGCGCTTGGCGCAGCTTTCGTTGTCCGACCTGGAGCACTTGCCTGGCTGTCGTATTTTGGTGGAGAAACGCCCAGGCTGCTTTCACGGCGAGATGCTGCCCGGCGGCGGCTGCCGTCTCAACCCCGGCGACAGCACCTACATCCACATCGAATTTGATCTCACGGCTCAGGAATTCATCACCTGGGATCGCGGCTTTGACGCCACCACTGGCCAGCAGACTTGGGGATCCCGCGCCGGCCCCTACTGCTACCAGAAAGGGATCCCTCCTCGCCCTTGGGGAGAGGGCGAAAGCCGGATCAAAGGTTAGGGAAACAAAAAAGGAAACAGGTCGCGCAACCCTTTGCGCAGCTTGAGCAAAAAGATCAGCCGCTCCACCTCTGGAGAAATAGATCCGGTTTCGGGCCGGGCTGCCAGGGCTGCTTGGAGTTGCAGAGCTTCGCCAGCAGTGAGGGGCTGATTATCGACCGGCGAGCGAGCCTGCAAACCTGGCTCCGCCCGCAGCACCTCCTCAGGGATTTCAGAAGCCGGGGGCAAAGCCAAAGCCTGATTCGGTGGATACAGCAGGAACACCAGCAGACTGGCCCATCCACTACTCCTTTTGACCCAATGCTTTCGGTTCACCCCGCCTTATCCTAGCTACCCCAGGGATCCTCAGCCCATCTCCCGGCACCCCAGAACCAACACCGTATAAGCCAAGGAACGTCACACCTGCTGGCAGGAGCACTCGATCCAGGCCCGTCAAACGGCCAAGCAAAAGAGAGTCAGCCTTTGGATCCCTATCTTACTCAGGAGCTTGCCCAGGCCGTCTTTTTGCGACGAGCCAAAATCCCCCCTAGCTGGCCATTGCTTCCGAGCGCTCTTGGATCACCCGATCTACAATGCCGTAGGCCTGGGCTTCCGTAGCCGAGAGGTAGAAATCCCGCTCCACATCCCGCTCGATTTTCTCCAGCGGCTGGCCAGTCATTTGCGCCAAGAGCTCATTCATGCGCCGTTTGACCCGCAAAGTTTCGCGGGCGCGAATTTCGATATCGCTGGCCTGGCCTTGGATCGTGCCCAGAGAAGGCTGGTGCAGCATGATGCGGGAGTGAGGCAGGGCAAAGCGTTTTCCCTTGGTGCCGGCAGCCAGCAAAAAGGCCGCCATCGAGGCTGCTTGGCCCACGCAAACGGTAACAATGTCGGGCTTGACGTGGTTCATGGTGTCGTAGATGGCCATGCCCGCCGTTACAGAGCCGCCGGGAGAGTTGATGTACATCACAATATCCTTTTGGGGATCCTGGGAGTTGAGGTAGAGCATCACCCCCACGATAGTATTGGCCAAATTGTCATCGATGGGCTCGCCGATAAACAGGATCCGCTCTTGGTAGAGGCGGTCATCGAGACTGATCCACTGGCTGTAGGGCTCACCGGGCAGACGGTAGGGAACGCGAGGCACTCCAATTGGCATAGGTATCTCCTGACAAAGGATGCAGCACGGAACACTACACAGAACGACACGCTTGCAGGGTTTCTTCCACGCTCAAATCTAGCTGGGGCAAAACCGAGGCAACAATGCGTTCAGGGCTGGTTTTAACCTCGTCTTCGTATTCCCCACCAACCCAGCGAACACGGAAACGAACTGCTTGGCAGGATCCCCAATCCAGTATTCCGGGATCCCACCGGTAGCATAGTCTTTGCGTTTGTCTTGATAATCGCGTTTTTCATTCACCAGCAGCGGTGGGGGCATGCGCAGCCGAAATTCTGCAATCAGAAACAGCTCAACGGGGGTGTTAATGCGCTCCTCAGTTGGCACTTCCCGGATATACCCGTCTTCAAGTTCAAGCCGTCCTTCATAAGGCCAGTCCGTGAGGCGTAAGTACTCCTCCGCCGTTAAAGGCTGTACAGGGACTTGAACCATTGACGGATCCCGCTGTTTTAATTTTTGGCTGTTGCCAACTTCGGCAGGACTTTGGAGCTGGTCAGCACCTGATCGATAAGGCCGTAGGCCTTGGCCTCTTCCGGAGTCATGAAAAACAGCCGCTCTGTGTCCTTCTTGATGCGCTCCAGAGGCTGACCCGTGCTGCGGGATAGTTCCTCCAGCATCATGTTGCGCAAGGTCAAGATCTCGCGGGTGCGAATTTCAATATCGCTGGCCTGTCCGCGAGTGCCACCGTAGGGCTGATGCAGCACGATTGTGGCATTGGGCAAGCTGGCCCGGAACCCTTTGGCGCCCGCCGCCAACAGCATGGCCGCCATGCCAATGGCATTGCCAATGCAGATGGTATGCACCGGCGGCTTGATGTAGTTCATCGTATCCAGAATGGCAAACGCTGCCGTGTCGTAGTTGTAAGTGCCCGTCGAGTTAATGTACATCTTGATCGGCTTTTCCCGATCCTCGTACTGCAAATACAGCAGTTGTTCCACAATCAGCTTGGTGACGTTGGCATTCGACTCCTCTGCTAGGGGCAGGCCCAGGTAGACAATGCGCTCCTGCAGCAGCAGCGAGGCCAAATCGGGAGGCGGAGTCCGAACCGGAGCGCCGCCATAGTAGTAGGTCGATTGCACCATGCCAAAGTTCTCCTACGGCCAATCTCTTGACTCTAAAGACAACTGCCTAGAACAGCAACACAGACGAAGGATAAGAGCAAGGGATCCGAGAACAGCAGCGGATCCCTTGTCTTCCTAGGAACCAGAACCGGAGGGGGAGACTCAGATGTCCCGCGGCAGCTTTACTCCGCTCCCTGCGGCAAGAGAACCCGCTCCGGCTCTGTGACCAGCACCTTGGGCTTACGCTCCTCGTCCACATCGATGAGGACTTCCGAGCCCTCTTTGACATGGCCAGTCAGGATCTCTTCCGCCAAGATGTCTTCCAACAGGCGCTGAATAGCGCGGCGCAGCGGACGTGCCCCATAGCTGGGGTTGTAGCCCTCCTCCACCAGCAGATCCTTGAAGCGATCGCTGACCGTGAGGTAAATTTTCTTCTCCCTCATGCGGTCGAACACTTCCTTGAGCAGGATATCAGCGATCTGCTTCACTTCATCCCTGGTCAGTTGCCGGAAGACGATGATCTCGTCCACCCGGTTGAGGAACTCGGGGCGGAAGTACTGCTTCAGCTCCTCGTGCACCAGGTTGCGGATGCGGTTGTAGTTCGCATCTTCGTCGTTGGTGTTGAACTCGAAGCCGAGGCTGCCGCCGCCCTTCTCGATGACCTTCGAGCCGATGTTAGAGGTCATCACGATCAGGGTGTTTTTGAAGTCCACCGTGCGGCCCTTGGCGTCGGTCAGGCGGCCATCCTCTAGGATCTGCAACAGCAGGTTGAACACATCCGGGTGGGCTTTCTCGATCTCGTCGAAGAGCACCACCGTGTAGGGACGGCGCCGCACCGCTTCCGTGAGCTGGCCCCCCTCGTTGTAGCCGACATATCCGGGCGGGGATCCGATCAGCTTGCTGACCGTGTGCCGCTCCATGTACTCCGACATGTCGAGGCGAATCATGGCCGACTCGGAGCCGAAGAAGTAGGCCGCCAGGGCCTTGGTCAGCTCGGTTTTGCCTACCCCTGTTGGGCCGGAGAAGATGAAGCTGGCGATGGGGCGGTTGGGGTTTTTTAGCCCCACGCGAGCGCGACGAATGGCACGGGAAATGGCCCGCACCGCCTCATCTTGGCCGATGATGCGCTGGTGCAGGGTTTCCTCCATGTGCAGCAGCTTCTCTGACTCGCTCTCGGTCAGCTTGGCCACCGGCACCCCTGTCCAGGCGCTCACCACCTGGGCAATGTCCTCTTCGGTGACCTCCGGCATCTCTTCGCGGCTGCTTTCCTCAGCCTTCTTGGCAGCAGCAATGGCGCGGATCTGCTGCTTGATCTCCATCTCCCGATCCCGCAGCTCACCGGCCCTGTCGAAGTCTTGGGCCCGCACTGCGGCATCCTTCTCCTTGAGCACCCGCCGCAGCTCCTGATCCAGCTCCCGCGCCGCCGGCGGCAGTTGCGAGTTGATCAGGCGCACCCGTGAAGCCGCCTCGTCGATGAGGTCGATGGCCTTGTCCGGCAGGAAGCGGTCGGAGATGTACTGGTCGGCCAGCTTGGCCGCTGCCTCCAAAGCCGCGTCGGAGATCTTCAGCTTGTGGTGTTGCTCGTAGCGCTCCCGCAGGCCAAACAGGATCTCGATTGTCTCTGAAACGCTCGGCTCGCCCACCATGATGGGTTGGAAGCGACGCTCCAGAGCGGCATCTCGCTCGATGTGCTTGCGGTACTCATCCAGCGTGGTGGCGCCGATGCACTGCAGTTCGCCGCGGGCCAGGGCGGGCTTGAGGATGTTGGCAGCATCGATGGCCCCTTCGGCAGCCCCGGCTCCGATGAGGGTATGCACCTCGTCGATGACTAGGATGATGTTGCCGGCGTTGCGGATCTCATCCATGATTTTCTTGAGGCGCTCCTCAAACTCGCCGCGGTACTTGGTGCCGGCCACCAACAGGCCGATATCCAGGCTGACTACCCGCTTGTCGGCCAAGATGTCGGGCACATCCCCCTGCACAATGCGCTGGGCCAAACCTTCGGCAATGGCGGTCTTGCCGACGCCCGGCTCGCCGATGAGGACGGGGTTGTTCTTGGTGCGGCGGCCCAAGATCTGGATCACCCGCTCGATCTCCCGCGTCCGACCCACCACCGGATCCAGCTTGCCCTCTTGGGCCAATTGGGTGAGGTTGGAGCCGAATTCGTCCAGGGTTGGCGTTTTGGTGCGGCTGGAGGATCCACCCCCTGCCGTCACTTCGGCGGTCTCGCCCAACATGCGGATCACCTGGGTGCGCACCTTGGACAGATCCACCCCCAGGTTTTCCAGAACGCGAGCGGCTACCCCTTCCCCTTCGCGGATCAGGCCCAGGAGCAGGTGCTCAGTGCCGATGTAGTTGTGGCCGAGCTGGCGAGCTTCCTCCAAGGAGAGCTCCAGCACTCGCTTGGCGCGGGGAGTGAAAGGGATCTCGACAGCCACAAAGCCGGATCCCCGGCCAATAATTTTCTCGACTTCAATGCGGGCGTCCTTCAAGTTCACTCCCATGGACTTGAGAACTTTGGCGGCGACCCCAGTGCCCTC
Organism: Synechococcus sp. B60.1; assembly: GCF_047462555.1. Taxonomy (NCBI): domain Bacteria; kingdom Bacillati; phylum Cyanobacteriota; class Cyanophyceae; order Synechococcales; family Synechococcaceae; genus Synechococcus; species Synechococcus sp. B60.1. The sequence continues at coordinate 26,284 of NZ_JANSJN010000010.1, read as the reverse complement.
GCCGATTAACCCCAACAAGATTTGCTCAGTGCCAACGAAATTGTGACCTAACCGTCTGGCCTCCTCCTGGGCCAGCATGATCACCTTGATGGCTTTTTCTGTAAAGCGTTCAAACATGATCCTCGGGCTCCCTACGCCTGCATCAAGGCGGACTTGATAGGCCTAATCCTAACACAGGATTCAGGCCAACTAAGGTAGGGTAAATACCCCAGACGAAAAATCATCTGGGATCGTAACGCGCCTGGAGAGATTTGAACTCCCGACACCGTGGTCCGTAGCCACGTGCTCTAGTCCACTGAGCTACAGGCGCAAGCTATCTACCTACAGGAAAAGCAAAACAGCCACGGTTGAAGACCTGTCTCTCCTCTTCAGAGATGGACGCCTATCAGTGTGGCTTAGGTATTCTAGCACAAGAGCGTTTTTGGGAAAGTCCAAGGGGGGTGTAGATATCCGCCAAGGTTCAACAATGCCCTGGCCAGGAGCGCAGAACTTCTCCCCCCACCTCGAGGCCGGCTTGGGAGCTGCTGGCCGTGAGCACCTGGATCCAGACTTGGCCGTTGCGCCGCCACAGGCGGGCTTGTAGATGGCCGGCCAAGGTGTCGCGGCAGTTGCGCCGCATCCCTTGCGGGCCAGGGGTGAAGACGGTTTGCCCAGGCTGCCGTGTATGACCTTCTACTTGGATGCACCAGTGGGATCCCTCACCGCGCACCTGCCAGGATCCCCAGGGATCTACCTGCCAGCTTAGCCGCGCTTGGCCGGGCCGCCATTCCAAAAAAGGCTGGGATCCCCACCCATGCAAGCTGATTAAGGCGACTTCTTCGGGGCGGGTGAGCACCTGTCGCTCGGCTCCGGCGCAGGTGAGGCTGAGGCCGGGATGGTCGGGAAAAGCGTTGCACTGGATCCAAAACCAGCGACGAGGGAAGCTCTGCCCCCAGTTTTTTTCGGCGTAGGCGGGAGCCTGCTCGAATGCGTAGCGCCTGCCCCGCCACTCCACCCAGCCGCTGGCCAGGCCGTGGCTCATCAGGATCTGCCAGCCCGGCTCAAAGATGGGCAGATAAGACCAGGCTCCCATGGTGGCCCGCGGCGGGATCCCATAGGCGCAGCAGGGTTGGATGCGATAGAGCCAGCGAACCGGCTCGGCCCGGGTGGGATCTGGCAGGATCCCTTGGTTGAGGTGGGCGCTGTATTGGTAGCCGCTGGCGGTGCGCTGGAAAAAGGTGAGGGGCTCCTGCAGCCCTCGCCAGCTCTCGCCTGGCCCGCCGGAGTGCCCCAAGGCCAGATGCCGCCAACTGGCCCAGAAGCGCTGCGGGTTGGGGAAGGTGCGCCACTGCAGCTCCTCGTCCGGCCCCAACACCTGCGCCATGCCTCCTCGCCTGGGATCGATGGCGTACATGAAGGCAAAGCTGAGGGGCGGATCCCCGGGCAAGGTGACACGGCTGTACCAACCTTCAAAAAACGGCTCGGCACAACCGTCCCAGTGATAGCCGGCATGGGGCAGGGATCCCCCATCCGTTGAGCCGTTTTGCTTAAAGCCCTCTGCCACCGGAGAGCAACTCCTTCGAGAATTACTAGAAGATAGAGAGAAACCTATAGATATCAAAAGAATAATTGTATTGTCTCTATGCCTGTCTGCTTTTAGGATATCAACCAAGCTGAGATTTAAGGATTTCTTTACGAGGGGAATCCGTCGGTCTAGCGGCTTGAACTGGAAAGGTTTTGCTTGGCGCTCACATATTCTGTCAAAGATGAGGTGATCATGACATCACGTCGCAGCTTTTTGTTGTCCGCGGGTGCAGCCACAGTGGGTGGGCTTGTGAGTGGCAGCCTAGCACGGGCCAGTACGGGCTACTGGGTTGCTCAAGCCAGCGGCCCGGAAACCCCCAACCTCAGGCTGGGTTTTATTCCGATTGTGGAATCTGCCCCTCTGATCATCGCCAAGGAGAAGGGCTTTTTCGCCAAGCACGGCATGACCGGCGTAGAGGTGTTGAAGCAGGCCAGTTGGCCGGCAGCCCGCGACAACGTGGTGATCGGCTCGGCGGGTGGGGGCATTGACGGCGGCCAGTGGCAGATGCCGATGCCCCATATGATCCACATCGGCGCCATCACCAACAACCAGCCGGTACGCATGGCGGTTCTGTGCCAGTTGATCACCCAAGGCAACGGGATTGCCATTGCCGGAATGCATGCGGGCAAGGGCTTGGGGCTGGATGTTTCCGGAGCCGCAGACTACATCAAAAATTTCAGCGCCAGCAACGGACGCAAATTCAAGGCCGCCCATACCTTCCCCAACGTCAATCAAGATTTTTGGATCCGCTACTGGCTGGCTGCTGGGGGGATAGATCCGGATCAAGACATCGACCTGTTGGCGGTACCCTCTGCCGAGACGGTGCAGGGGATGCGCAATGGCACCATGGATGCTTTTAGCACCGGGGATCCCTGGCCCTACCGGATTGTGGCCGATAAAATCGGCTTCATGGCGGCTCTCACCCAGCAGATTTGGCCTTTTCACCCTGAAGAATACTTGGCCATTCGCGCCGACTGGGTGGAGAAAAACCCCAAGGCCACGCAGGCCACTTTGATGGCGGTCATGGAAGCGCAGCAATGGTGCGACGATCCGGCCAACCGTGAAGAGCTGGTGCGCATCCTTTCGGGGCGTGCTTATCTAAATGTGCCGGTCGAGGTTCTCACGCCTCCTTTTCAGGGCAAGTACGAATTGGGAGACGGCAAGCCGGCTGTTCAAGATTTCAGCGCCGGGCCCCTGTACTGGGAAGATGGGCGGGGCAGCGTCTCCTATCCCTACAAGAGCCATGACCTGTGGTTCTTGACGGAATCGCTGCGTTGGGGCTTCCACGCTCGCTTCCTCAAGGATCTGGATACTGCCCGCCGTCTGGTGGATGAGGTCAACCGCGAAGATCTCTGGCGCGAGGCCGCCCAGGCTTTGGGGGTGAAGAACATTCCCAGCAACACTTCGCGAGGAACGGAGCGTTTCTTCGATGGGGTGGTGTTTGACCCTCAAGATCCCCAGGCCTACTTGAACAGCCTGAAAATCAAGAGGGCCTAGTCTCGGCTCAGGTCAACATAGACGTGCTTCTTGTGTAGTAGAGATCCAGACCATTGGCGGGATTCCATTGAGTTAAAAAAAGCTGGGCCGAGCTGCCCGCTCCCATCGAGTTAAACTGTTAGCCTTGCGCCTTTTGAAGGATTCTGATGAAGATTTCTGAACGCTATGGCGAGGATCGGCTATGTTAGCTCTACTTCACGTTCCGCGGGAATACTCCAGGGATCCCTGCTTCGAGAGACCGGCTCAGTCCCACTGGGACAAGCTCATCCTCTCGATAGCGATGGGGGCGCTGATTTTACTGATTGTTGTGAGAGTTTTGTCGAGCTTGCAGTCCTTGTGTTTGCCCGTCCAAGGAA
>NZ_JANSJN010000010.1:20378-22767 GCF_047462555.1 Synechococcus sp. B60.1 | reverse complement strand
GGCTTTTTTATCTGGGATGCCTACCAGCAGAATTATGTAACTGAGATCATCGTTGCTGTCATCTACATTGGGGCGGTGGGCTTGCTTTTGGATCGGCTGGTGGCTGCCCTGCAAAACAAAATAGCCAATCGCTAGCCCCGTTTGCAGATCTTTTCACTGCATGTCCATCCAATTGAGTTGGGATCCCTCTTCCATTGTCTTTGAGTGTTTGCTCCAATCCGCTCTTCAAAAAGAGTAGAATTGAGGTCTGGGATCCGAGTTGCCGAGCAAATTGAGAGTATCTACAGGTGGGGAGGTCTTCTGTGTCTGTACTGGTCAGTGTAGAGCAAGTGGAAAAAGCGTTTGGTCTGCCTGGGGGCCAAGAATATCTTGCTCTCCAAGGGATCGATCTCCAAATTCACCGCGGGGAGTTTGTCTCCTTAATCGGCCACTCCGGCTGCGGCAAGTCCACCCTGTTGAACATGGTGGCGGGGTTGTCTTTACCTACCGGAGGGATCGTGGCTTTGGATGGACACACCATCACCGTTCCCGGCCCCGATCGCATGGTGGTGTTTCAGAATTACTCCCTTTTGCCCTGGCTAACGGTTCGGCAAAACATTGCCCTGGCCGTAGACGCTGTGCTGAAAAACTACTCCCCAGCAGAGCGTCAGCAGATTGTCGAAGAACATATCGATCTGGTTGGTTTGCGGCAGGCGGCGGATAAATTCCCAGCGCAACTCTCAGGGGGCATGAAGCAGCGGGTAGCCATCGCTCGCGCTTTGGCGGTAAGGCCTAAGGTGTTGTTGTTGGACGAGCCCTTTGGCGCTTTGGATGCCCTTACACGGGGGAATCTGCAGGAGCAGTTGATGCGCATCTGCGAAGAACATCACGTGACTACCCTTATGGTTACCCACGATGTGGATGAAGCCGTCCTGCTCTCGGATCGGGTGGTGATGCTGACCAACGGGCCGGGATCCCGAATTGGCAATATTTTAACCATCGATATTCCCCGCCCCCGCCGCCGGTTGGAGGTCGTCAATCACCCCAGCTACTACAGCTATCGCAGCGAGATTATCTACTTTTTGAACCAGCAAAAACGGATCAAGCAGTGGCGGGCCCGCCGCAGCACCGTGGTGGCCAGGCACGGTTTGGAAAAGATCAACTTGGAGATTGGCTTTGTGCCCCTGACCGCCTGCGCCCCGCTGGCGGTGGCCAAAGAAAAGGGGTTTTTTGCCAAACACGGCCTGGAAGAAGTCAATCTGGTGCGGGAGACCAGTTGGCGAGGGATCCAAGACGGCATCCAGGGAGGTTACTTGGATGCGGCCCAAATGCCCGCCGGCATGCCGGTGTGGATGTCTCTGGGCGGCGGGGACAATCCGCCTCAGCCGGTGGTGACTGCCCTTACCTTGACCCGCAACGGCAATGCCATTACCCTGCACAGGCGCTTCTACGAGCAAGGGATCCACACGCTGAGCCAGTTGAGGGCTTACATCTTAGATAGCCCCAGCCGTCGGCTGACCTTTGGGGTGGTGCATCCCAGCTCCATGCACAACTTGCTGCTGCGCTATTGGCTGGCAGCCGGCGGGATCCATCCGGATCACGATGTTGTGCTGAAAACCCTGCCCCCGGCCCAGATGGTGGCCAACCTAACAGCCGGCAACATCGACGGCTACTGTGTAGGAGAGCCTTGGAACTTGCGGGCCGCCCTGGAGGGCAGCGGCTTTACGGTGGCTACAGATTTGGAGATTTGGCCCGGCCACCCCGGCAAGGTGTTGGGGGTGCGCGAAGAGTGGGCCAGGGCCTATCCCAATACCCACATTGCCCTGGTGAAAGCGCTGCTGGAAGCCTGTCGCTACTGTGAAGATCCGGCCCACCACGACGAGATTCGCGAGCTGCTCAGCCGCCGCGCCTACCTGAGCACTGATCCTTCCTACATTCACCTGGGGGATCCCCAGCGCCTGCTCTGTGACCTAGACATGCCAATGCGGGAATATGCCCACCACCGCTTCTTTCTGGGCGCCGGCAACCGTCCCAGCCGCACCGAGCATCTGTGGATGATGACGCAAATGGCCCGCTGGGGGGATCTGCCCTTCCCGCGCAATTGGGTAGAGATCGTGGAGCGGGTGTGTCAGGTGGGAGTCTTCAGTACAGCGGCCCGCGAGCTGGGGCTGGATGTGTCTTACCAACGCCAGCCCATTCAATTGTTCGACGGGATCCCTTTTAATGGTGAGGATCCCTTGGCTTACCTCAACAGTCTGGCAATTAAGCACGACATCTACGTGGCCGAGGTTGCTTTGGATCGTCGTCCCGTGTTGCTCTAGAGATCTCCTTGGCAAAAGCACGTTCCCAGTTGTGAGAAAACGATGAATTGGAGCACCCCACGATGACTGCTCTCTTGACAACCTCTACC
>NZ_JANSJN010000010.1:10452-20278 GCF_047462555.1 Synechococcus sp. B60.1 | reverse complement strand
TCCTGGGCCAGATCGCATGGTGGTGTTTCAGAATTACTCTCTTTTGCCCTGGCTCACAGTTTATGAAAATGTTTACTTGGCTGTTCAGGCGGTGTTTCCCCAAAAGAGCCAGTCAGAAAAGCATCAAATTGTAGAAGAACACCTGAATCTGGTGGGGCTGGGGGAAGCAGCCCAGAAATATCCTCCGCAAATTTCCGGAGGGATGAAACAGCGGGTGGCCATTGCCCGTGCCTTGGCAATTCGCCCAGCAGTGCTGATTTTGGATGAACCCTTTGGGGCTTTGGATGCCATCACCAAAGAAGAACTTCAGGAGGAGCTGCTGCGCATTTGGGAGGAACATCGCTGCACAGTTTTGATGATCACCCATGACATTGACGAGGCACTGTTTTTGGCCGACCGTTTGGTCTTGATGACCAGTGGCCCTGCGGCTACCATCGGGCAAATCATCTCTATTCCCTTCCCGCGTCCTCGCGACCGCGAGCGAATGCTTGAGGATCCCCAGTACTATCGCCTGCGCAACTCCGTCCTCAGCTACCTCTACGGGCACGAGGCCAACCCTGAGGCAGCCCACCAGTGAGTTAAGCCCAACTTTTTGGGACTTTCTATAGCGAGGGTGACTACGCCCGCAGATGGGGGCACTTCGGCTAAGAGGGTAGGGTACGCCTGCGGTGAGTCAGTCGTCCGAGGGTTCTATCTTGGGATCCAAGCTCTTGGCGGTAAGGCGCAAGGCTTCCGCCTGATCCATCACTCGCGGCGCTTGCACTGCCGTCTCAACCCCCTGGCGATAGCTTTCCCAGAGGGGCATTTCTGGGTAGGTTTGCTGCAATTCCTTGATCTCATCTAGCAGAGCGCCCAGCCAGCCAGCCGTGCCCCAGGTGAGCAAAAACTGCAAGGGATTCCAGAGGTTGAGTTGCCGCCCCAATTCGTTGAGGCTTTCGTTGCGAAGGGGCGGGTCGAAGATGTCGGCCACCGTCATCAACTGGCGCCCCAGCAGTGGCCTGAGGGTTGTCTCAGCAGCCTCTACGACAGCGGGAAGGGCAGCTTGGATGCGCTCAGGACTGGGAATGTGCCGGGCCTGGGGCAAAGCTTGCAGCAGCAATTCCAGTCGTCGTTCGGCTTCTGCTGACTCCAAAGCCGCTTCTAGGGTGGTGCCCACGCTGAGAAACACTTCTCCCGTCAACAGCCGCACTGCATCGATAACCAAGTGGTACAGCGGGGGGATCACCAGCTTGATCCACTCGCTCTGGAAAAACTCCCGCAGCCGCCGCGCCAGATACTCCCCCACCTGCGTGGTTTGGATCCCCACTTGGGTGAGGGAGAGGTACCAGTCGGGCGGGGATCCCTTGGGATCCAGCCACTGGCGCAGGGTTTGCCATTCCTCTTCGGTGAGGGCAGTTCGCCCCTGTTTTAAGATGCTGCGCCGCAGCTTGCCCTCGGCATTCAAGAGCTTGCGCAACTCTGGTGTACCCAGCAAGGAGAGGGCGCCTGCGGATCCCACGCTGCCGATCTCGATGGCAATGAGGGCGGCCAAGAGGGCGGCTGAAGCTTTCACTTGGATCTCGCCGCTTTTGTCCATGACCAAAGGTAGGCGGCTGTTGCCATAGGCCCGCAGGCTCATTGCCACCAGGGCGGAGCGCTGCTCAGCAGTCAACCCCTCCGCCCAGGAAGGGATGCCGTTGGTTTCTGCCCTGGGATGGGTCTGCTCCTGCAGGCCCTGATAGAGCAGGCTGGCCACCCAGGCTCGGTCGGCAGCCCGTTCCAGAGAGCCGATGACCACCTCCCATTGGCTGGGGTTGAGCAGAGGCAAAAGCGCTTGCAGTTCTCGCTGGAGGGGCTCTGGAGAGGTTGTGGCTCTGGCTTTGTCCAGAGTTGCCTGTAGCCGATCCCTTGCCTCGCGGCACAAGCCCCCCCACTCCAGTTGCAAACGAGCTAGGGTCTGCTGCACCGTTTCTTCAGAGCGTCGGGGCAGCTCCTGCCAGCCTGCTTCCAGTTGCCGCCACAGCTCCTCCCAGTTCAGATCCCCAGCTCTGGCCCACGAAGGTGGAGAGTTCGCCGGCGCAGCGGATGGGGCAGCGCTGGGATCGAGATTGGGGGAGAAGACGGGATCCGAAAACTCAGGCATGGGCACCTCAGGGGAATTACCGGCATTATAGCTAGGGGTAAAAGGCAAGCCGCGGCAGGCCCAAGGTTTCCGGCCACCCCATCATCAGGTTGAGGCATTGCACCGCTTGCCCGGCTTGCCCTTTCATGAGGTTGTCGATGACCGACAGAACAATCACCCGGTTGGTGCGAGTATCCACCTCCACCCCAATCATGCAGGTGTTGGTGCCAGCCACCCACTTGGTTTGCGGGTAAACGCCGCGGGGCAGCACCTTGACCCAGGGGGATTGGCGGTAGAAGGCGTTGTAAATGGTGATGAGATCCTCGCCCACGAGACCAGGATCCCGCAGGTTGGCGTACAAGGTCACGTGGATGCCCCGCACCATTGGCACCAGGTGGGGCGTAAATTGCACCGTGATGGGGGTGTGGGTGAGGTCGGAGCAGGCCTGCTCGATCTCGGGCGTGTGCCGGTGTTGGGCCACGCCATAGGCACCCAGCGAGCTGTCCACCTCGGCAAATAGGGATCCCAGCTTGGGGGTGCGGCCTGCGCCGGAGACGCCGGACTTGGCATCGAAAATCAGGCTGTCCAGCTCCACCAACCCTTGCCGCAGCAAGGGGGCAACTGCCAGAAGGGAGGCCGTGGGGTAGCAGCCGGGGCAGGCTACCAGTTGGGCTTGGGCAATAGCCTCCCGGTAGAGTTCTGGCAGCCCGTAAACCGCCTGCTCGTTGGCCTGGCGGTAGGCAGGGCTAGGCCAGTTGGGATCCGTCTGGCCCAGGCGATACCAGGATTGGTAGGTGGCCAGGTTGCGAAAGCGGTAGTCCGCCGAGAGATCTAGGACTTTGCACCCCTTGGCCAGCAAAGGCGGCGCTAGGTCTGCGGCCAGTCCGTTGGGCAGAGATAAAAAGACAACGTCGCTGCTAGCGGCGATGGCCTCCACATCCACTGGCTGAATGGTCAAGTCCACCGCCTGGGCTAGATGGGGGTAGAGATCCCCGTAGCGTTTGCCGGCGCTGTCTTGACCGGCCAGGTAGGTAATCTGCACGCCGGGGTGTTCGCTGAGCAGCCGCACCAACTGCACCCCTCCATACCCGGAGGCCCCGACAATGGCGACGCAGACGGGATCGGTGGGAGGAAGAGAACGAGGCGCCGTAGTGGCCATGGGGGCTGCCTGAACAAAATTGACGGCTTGCCTTATTATTTATCGCATTTGTTGATCCCATTTGCCGCCGCATTGGTTGAACCCGCCTGCTCTATGGGGGTCAGTGTTGCCTAGCCACAGAGCGGGATTTGTTATGCTGGGCTCACGCGAGCCGCCCGGGCCTCGGCAGCCGCCTTGGCTGTTGAAGTCTTGCCCAGGGGTGTATTCTATTCACTCGGGAAGGTTGTATGTACTACGAGCAACTGATCAACATGATCTTACGGGCCCACGGCCAAAGCAGTCGCCACGGCCTAGATCAGGAAACTTTAACCCTCTACTCCGAAGGCCCCTACACCCTCTACAAGCTCACCTCCCATTTCGACCGCCGCTCCATTTTCGTTTTGGCCCAAAACCAGCGGGATGTGTTTATCTCCGGAGATGCGTTTCACAGCAAGTTGATCCCGGGAGAATGGCAGGAGTGGCTGCAGCAGAAGGCTTTGGCTGTTGCTGCTGAGACACCCCAGGCCAGCTAGCCAGCAAGGGCCAAAACGCCGGGCTGAACCTGCCGGGGCACCACCAAGAGCTGGTCTAAGGCGGCACAATAGGCCAGATCGCTGTCGTTTTCGGGACTAATTGCCAATAGCCGCTGCCCATGGCTGGAGCGCCGCAACAGGCCCAACAGGTCGTCCTGCCAGGTTTGGTAGAGGGCCAGGGCGGCTACTGCCTCATCGTTGCCCAACTGCTCCCACGAGCAGCCCAGGCGATGCAAAATCGCCCCGGCACAGGCGGTGTCTTCCAAAGCAAAAGCCCCTTCCCAGCCGGATCCCACCAGCCACACCTCGGCAAAAGCTCCTCGCCTGAGAAACTCCACCACCGCTCCCACGTTCACCAGGGCCGCTGTGATCACCACCGGGATCCCTTCCAAGCGCTGAAGGGTGCGGGTGCCGTTGGTGGTGCTCATGAAGATGCGCTTGTCCCGCACACGCTCGGGGGTGTATTCGCGGGGGGAGTTGCCCAGATCGAACCCTGCCACTGCTTTGCCCCCCCGTTCCCCGGCCAAAAGCCGCTTGCCAGCCGGCCAGTTCTGGCTTGCTTCCTGAAGCTGTTGCAAGTGGGCAAACACCTGTACCGCTTCTGCGCCTGCAGCCAGGGCTGTGGCGATGGTGGTGGTGGCCCGCAGGACATCGATGGCTACTGCGCAAGCTGGGATCCCTGGCGGCGGGACTTGCTCAGGGGTATGGAAGTGGAAAAATCGCATGAGAGAGGGAGCAAAAAAGGTTTAACTAGAGCTCCACCGAGAGCTTATTAGAACTCACGCCGGGCAAACACCAGCACTGTTAAAATGAGCAGCAAGACGGTGTAGATCAGGCCGTAGAGCGCATCACCGAGGAGCTGGGTGGGCGGGGGAATTTGGCCGTAGACGGTAGCATCTCTTAGATTGAAGCGCTCCAGATCCGGCAAGACCAAGTAGATGACCTCGAACACCTTGCCAAAACCTGCATCTTCCACCAGCTTGCTTAACTGCAGCAGGGCGCGGCTGGCGTGGCCCATGATGAACAGGGCAATTGTGTAGAGGGTGGCCAAAATCGGAGAGGTAAAAACTCCAAACAGCAGCGCTGCCGCCACAATCAGCACCAGCTCCAGAAAGGTGAAGACGGTTGCCCAGAGAACAGCCCAGGGGGAAATAGGGGCCTGCACCACCAGCAGGCTCAGCAAAAAGACGGCCGTCATCATTACTAGCAGCACCGACAGCAAAGCCGACAGGCCCAGATGCTTGCCGACGATGAACTCCGCCCGGCTCATGGGCTTGGCAATCAGTACGTAGACCGTGCGCCTCTCGATCTCTTTATTCACCAGCCCGGTGCCGACGAAAATGGCCACCACCAGTGACAGGAAGTGGATGGCGGCCAGACCCAGATCGGCGATGATCTTGTTGTGAGCCTGGTTAGCTACCTGGGGGATCAAAACGATGGCTCCCAGCATGACCACCGCAAACACCATCACCAGATAGAGAATCCGATCCCGAATCGTTTCTCGGAAAACATTTCGGGCAATGGCCACAAGGCGCGCCGCATCCATAGACCTCGTCCAAAGGAAGTGACGACTCGGCTGTACACTTGGAGCAGATCCAGCCTTTATTCTATGCAGTTCCAGGCCCAGATCCAGATCCACCTGCGCCCCTCTGTGCTCGACCCTGCCGGGGCGGCTCTCCAGGCTAGCTTGCACCAGTTGGGGCACACCCAGGTGCAAGGGGTGCGCATTGGCAAACACATCCAACTGCGGCTAGAGGCCCCCGACACCGAAACCGCTCAACGCCAAGTCAGCGAGCTGTGCGAGCAACTGCTGGCCAATCCGGTAATTGAGACCTATCAAATCCAAGTGGAGCCTGTAGAAGGTTGATTCGAGGGATCCAGCCTCCCACGAGTTGCCCTAACCCTCGCCACCTTTTTGTTGACAGCAAGGGATCCCCATGACCAAGGTAAGGTTTGGCATTGTCGTTTTCCCCGGCTCCAATTGTGACCGCGACGTGGCCTGGGTAACCCGCAGCCTCTTGGGCTGTCCGACGCGGCTGATCTGGCACCGGGAAACCGATTTGTCAGGGCTGGATGTGGTGGTGCTGCCGGGCGGCTTCAGCTACGGGGATTATCTGCGAGCCGGGGCGCTGGCCCGTTTTGCGCCGGTAATGGGATCCCTGGCCGAGCACGTAGCCCGCGGGGGCTATGTCTTGGGCATTTGCAACGGCTTTCAGATCCTGACAGAGGCAGGGCTGCTGCCGGGGGCGCTGCTGCGCAACGCCAACCTGCACTTTATCTGCGACCGGGTAGGGATCCGCGTGGAGCGGCAAGATCTGCCCTGGACAAGGGCTTACCCTCGCGGAGCCACTCTGACCCTGCCCATTGCCCATGGAGAAGGCCGCTACGTCTGCGATGGCGATACCCTCAAGCAGCTCCAGGATCGGGGGCAGATCGTCTTTCGCTATGCCCCGGTCGCCCCCAATGGCTCGGTGGATAACATCGCCGGCATTTGCGATCCCAGCGGTCGCATCCTTGGCTTGATGCCTCACCCGGAGCGGGCAGCAGATCCCGATTTGCCAGGGCAGGACGGGATCCCTTTTTGGCAGTCCATCGTAACCAGTCTTGCCAGTTGACTAAGACTGCTGGGCCTGAGCCAACACCTGGCGCACTTGGTTGACCATCTCCTCGTGATCCACCACTGGCTTAGCAATATAGCCATCGGCCCCACTCTGGGCCAGGAAGGCCTCGCGGTCGCCGCGCATGGCGTGGGCCGTTACCAAGAGGATGGGGATGGAGCTTGTTCGCGGATCCCCCTTCAACAGTTGGGCAATGCGGATCCCGTCCACTGCCTCGCCACGAAAGGTGCTTTGAGAGAGGGAGACATCCAGCAAAATCACGTCCACCTCGCGCGCCTGCGCCAGCCGTAGGATTTCCTCCACATCCTGGCTGTGAAAGACCTCAAACCCGCCTCGCCGCCGCAACACTTTGTCGAAAACGCGGGCGTTAATTGGATCGTCTTCCACCAGCAGCACTGTTGCCATCGCTAACCTAAAGTTGACTTAGTTGCGAACTCAAGCCCCGGCAATCCCCATAGTTCTGGAAACCGTCGCGAAGCAATTCTAGCGATCCCATTTGAGCAGTGGGACAAGGGCTCCCCCTCTAAGATACTGATAGCAATCTCAATAAAGCAGCACCAGCAGCTACCCCCTCTGCCAGCAGGAGAGGACAGCTACTGTTTTGAAAACAGCTTTGCTGGGTTGCCTGGGGGATACTCTACCAGCCTGGAACCGAGCGCTATCTGAAAACAAAACAAGGCCGGGGATTTTTCCGGCCTTGTCCGCGGTACAACTGCCGTCTCTTCGGGCCGCCTCGACCCGCTAACGCCCTCGGCAAGCCGACAGCAGCAGCCCCTAGCTCAGGTTACTTCTTCTGAATCCTAGGAGTTTCGCGAAAGGCAACGGCAAAAAACAGAAGGCCCAACGTCAAAAACAGAATAAAGGTGTAGGTGATGGCTTCCATACCAACCTCCAAATCAAAATTCTAAGGGGGCTTGACTCCAGATTAGCTCGGAACCGTCAGCACCCCCTCTCCCAAGAGAAACAGAGTGCCGACGGTCATCCCGCGAGAAAGCCTTACGCTTCTTGCACCTTGCGAGTGGTGGGATCCCCCACTTTCTGGAAGACGCCGAATTCCACCATTTCCTCGCTCATGTTCGGGTCAATACCGGCGAACACATCTCGGAAGAGAGTACGGGCGCCGTGCCAAATGTGGCCGAAGAAGAACAGCAGGGCAAAGACCGCATGGGCGAAGGTAAACCAACCGCGGGGGCTGGTGTGGAAGGTGCCGTCGGCTTTGGGCGTTTCTCGGTCGAACTCGAAGAGCTGACCCAACTGGGCCATACGGGCGTACTTCTTAACCGTTGGCGGGTCAGTGAACACCTGACCGTCCAGCTTGCCGCCGTAGAACTCCACCGTCACGCCCACCTGCTCAAAGCTGTAGCGCGACTCGGCGCGGCGGAAGGGAATGTCTGCCCGCACCACACCATCGGCATCCCGCAGGATGACGGGGAACGTCTCGAAGAAGTTGGGCATGCGTTGCACCGTCAGCTCCCGACCTTCACGATCCCGGAAGACGGGGTAGCCTAGCCACTCGATGGCAATGCCGTCTCCCTTGTTCATGGGACCGGCCCGGAAGAGACCACCCTTGGCCGGGCTGTTACCCACGTAATCGTAGAAGAGCAGGGACTTGGGCAGAGAATTGTAGGCCTCGCTGCGGGTCATCCCAGCTTCCATAGCGGCATTGACGCGCCGGTTAATTTCCTGGTTGAAATAGCCGGAGTCCCACTGGTAGCGGGTGGGGCCAAACAGCTCCACAGGAGTCGTGGCACTGCCGTACCACATCGTGCCGGCCACCACAAAGCCGGCAAAAAACACAGCCGCAATCGAGCTGGACAGCACCGTCTCGATGTTCCCCATGCGCAAGGCCTTGTAGAGGCGCTGGGGCGGACGTACCGTGATGTGGAACAAGCCGGCAATAATGCCCACGATGCCTGCGGCAATGTGGTGGGCCACCACCCCGCCGGCATTGTAGGGGTTAAACCCGGCTGGCCCCCATTCGGGTGCTACTGGCTGGACGTGCCCTGTCGTCGCATAGGGATCGCTTACCCACATCCCTGGGCCAAACACCCCCGTCAGGTGAAAAGCCCCAAAGCCGAAACAAAGGATCCCGGCCAAGAGCAGGTGGATCCCAAAAATTTTCGGCAAGTCCAAAGCTGGCTCGCCGGTACGGGGATCCCGGAATAGCTCCAGATCCCAGTACACCCAGTGCCAGCAGGCGGCCAAAAAGAGCAACCCAGACAAAACAATGTGAGCAGTGGCTACCCCCTCAAACGTCCAGAAGCCGGGATTGGCCACGCTCTCGCCGTAGATATTCCAGCCGCCCCAGGAGTTGACCACCCCCAGACGCACCATGAATGGCATGACGAACATGCCCTGACGCCACATCGGATTCAGGACAGGATCCGATGGATCGAAAATGGCCGTTTCATACAGCGCCATCGATCCGGCCCAACCTGCCACCAGGGCGGTGTGCATCAGGTGTACCGCGATCAGGCGGCCTGGGTCATTCAATACAACGGTGTGGACCCGGTACCACGGTAGTCCCATAAAACTCGATCCTCCACGTTCTCCAACACTTGCGCGATATCCAGTCAAAAACCTGAAGCCGACATCTTCACCTGGGATCCTGACCTAAGGAGTCTCTTCAGTGTCGAGGGGTGCCGCACCCACCTAACCCAAGAGCGCACCCAGTGAGGATATCGCTCTCAGAATTTTCATCACAGGCATCAGACAGTATAACGAAACGCAACTGACCTGAGCGGCTTCAGGCGGGATGCCCTCTTATTTGCCATCATCTTCCCAGATCTCTCGCCAAAGATTAAAAATATGACTTAAACTGTAACAATACTTAGCAAACTCTGGAGCTTCCCTGGCTCAGTCTAAAAGGTGTCGTGGTTTGGGCGAGGATATGGCAACGATTCGCTTTGTCAACGAAAATAGGGAGATTGTCGTCGCGGAAGGCGCTAACCTGCGCTTGAAGGCGCTGGAGAACCAGATTGACCTCTACAAGATGATGGCCAAGCTGCTCAACTGCGGCGGCAACGGCCAGTGTGGCACCTGTGTGGTGGAGATCGTCGAGGGAGCCGAGAACCTCTCTCCTCGCACCGAGGCAGAAAATCGCAAGCTCAAGCGCAAACCCGATACCTATCGTCTCGCCTGCCAGACCAGGGTATTGGGAGATGTCTCGGTAAGGACTAAGCCTTAAGCCTAGCTTTCCCTTTGGGCAAGGCGGACTTGAGGATGGTATGCTAGCTGCCAGTTGGGTTTGCGGCGTGTGCAGCTATGGAGACAAACTACCTAGGCCTCCTGGCCACCATTCTGGTTATCCTGGTGCCCTCAATCTTCCTGGTGATCTTGTACGTGCAGACTTCCAGTAAGTCGGAAAGCTGACCTAGGCCCACGAAGGCAAGTCTTACCTCCTGCTGAGGAACCAAGGCTCACACAGCGGGGCAGC
>NZ_JANSJN010000010.1:0-10352 GCF_047462555.1 Synechococcus sp. B60.1 | reverse complement strand
AGTCCTTGAGCGACTTGAGTCGCTCGCCAATGCCCCAATTCTAAGCAAAAACCCACCCCGGTGAAGGATCCGGACAGTGCTGTCAGTCAACAAGTAAGCGGAACCTTGAGACTGGGTTTCAAGGAACTGTCTAGGGGCGTCTTAAGAGTGCTTTTGCGAGTCTGTCTGTCGACTGTGTAAGAATCCCCCGACTAAAGTCGGGGGAGTGTCAATCGACGATGACATGCAAAGCTCAGCAGGGATCCCCAGAGGAAAAGGGGATCCCTCTACTTTTTGCGCCAAGCTGTAACTTGGCCGAGGCGCCCTGCACGCGGAGCCCTCTGGCAACGGTTCCTGCCTGGGTTGCCTGAGAGAAGGTTTCTGCTTTCCCAGATAGACTGGAGTCTATAGCCTTCATCGGAAAATTCGATTTTTGTCTATCCTGGTTTGCCGCTAGGATGCCTTTGAAGATTTTTTACAGGATCTCAGCTAGCGATGGGGTCAGGCAGGCTCCCTGGCCCTAAGGAGGAGTATGAGTTTGGACGGGCTGGTCAGAACCGCGTGGTTAATTCCCCTCTATGCGCTAGTGGCATGGCTGGGGGCGTTGATTTGGTCCCCTGGGATTACCCGGCGCACCGGCCCCCGACCAGCGGGCTATCTCAATGCGCTGCTGACCTTGGTGGCGTTTTTGCACAGTGTGGGGGCGCTGGTGGCAATTTGGGATCAGCCGGCGCAAGTGATTCGGCTGCCCTGGCTGCAGGTGGGGGATCTGGTATTGGAGCTGCCGCTGCAGGCCTCATCGCTAACGCTGGGGGCCTGCGCCGTGGTGACAGCGCTAAACCTGGTGGCCCAGATCTATGGGTTTGGCTACATGGAAATGGACTGGGGCTGGGCGCGGTTTTTCTCCTTGCTGGGCCTATTTGAGGGGGGGATGTGCGCTCTGGCCTTGTGCGACTCCCTGTTTTTTAGCTACGTCATCCTCGAAATCCTGACCTTGGGCACCTACCTGTTGGTGGGCTTTTGGTTTAACCAATCGCTGGTGGTAACAGGGGCGCGGGATGCTTTTCTGACCAAGCGCATTGGCGACCTGTTGCTCTTGATGGGGGTCATCGCCATCTACCCTCTGACGGGATCCTGGGAGTTTGAGGACTTGACGGCTTGGGCAAAGTCGGTGCAGGCAGGAGCTATCTCTGTAGATCCGACCTTGATCACTTTGGCAGGGCTGGGGTTGTTGGCCGGCCCAGTGGGCAAGTGTGCCCAGTTCCCGCTGCACCTGTGGCTGGATGAGGCGATGGAGGGGCCGATCCCGGCCTCGATCTTGCGCAACTCGGTGGTGGTGGGCACGGGAGCTTGGGTGTTGATTCGGCTGCAGCCGCTCTATGCTCTTTCTCCAACGGTGTTGCGAGTGATGCTGGTGATCGGGGGGCTGACAGCGGTGGGGGGAGCCTTCGTGGCTCTGGCCCAAATTGATGCCAAGCGGGCCTTGTCCTATCTGGTGAGCGCCTACATGGGCTTGATCTTTGTAGCAGTGGGCACAGGACACACCCAACAGGCCTACCAACTGCTGCTTACCTATGCGCCGGCGATGGCCTTGCTGGTGATGGCGCTGGGTATGGTGATCTGGAACAGCATTACCCAGGATCTGCGCTACCTGGGGGGCTTGTGGTCGCGGCGGCCCATCTCCGGCCTGTGCTTTTTGACGGGGATGGCCGGCATGGTGGCTCTGCCGCCTTTTGGCTCCTTCTGGGTGTTGACAGATTTGTGGCAGCAGTTGGCGCAATCGGGGCAGGTGCTGTGGGCGGCAGTGGTGCTGGTTACCAATGCGGTGACGGCGCTGGGGCTGACGCGGGTCTTCGGCCTGGTTTGGGGGGGTAAGCCGCAGCAGATGAGCGAGCGTTCCCCAGAGGTGCATTGGCCAATGATGTTGCCCAGCACAGTCACCATGGGAGTGGCGCTGCACATGCCTATAATCCTGGCGGCGCTGGATCTCATTCCCACCCTAGAAGGGATCCCCGTTGGAGTGATGACGGGATCCAGCTTGGCGGGCATCGCCTTGGGAGCCTGGCTGTACCTACCGCGGGAGCGGCGGCCGGTGGACTGGGCTTTCTTGGCTGACTGGCAGGATCTGCTGGCCAACGACTTCTACACTCCCAAGCTCTACCGAGCCAGTGTGGTGTTTTTGGTGCGCATCATCTCTGATGTCACGGCTCTCTTTGATCGCTACGTGGTGGACGGCTTGGTGAATTTGACCAGCTTGGTGGTGCTGGCAGGCGGCCAAGTCCTGAAATACACCACCTCCGGCCAGTTGCAGGCCTATGTGCTGACCATTGTGGTGGGGGTGGCCCTGCTGGGTTGGTGGTTTTCTAGGCTTGGGTAGATCGAGGGGGTAGAAACCATGCTGAGTGCCTTGATTGTGTTGCCGATCTTGGGATCCCTGCTCCTGTTCCTGGGCTTGGGAGGGCGAAAGCTGGCGGTGGTCTTGGCCGCGATCCCGCTGGCCATCTCCCTGTTCCTATTTACCCGCTTCGACTTGCAGGCGACCGGCTTGCAGTGGGAGCAGCGGTGGGATTGGATCCCGCCAATTGGGCTGAGCTACTCCCTGGGCTTGGATGGGCTGTCTTTGTTGATGGTGGCCCTGAACGGGCTGCTCACCCTCATCGCCATTCTGACGGCGGAGCCGGAAGTGAAGCGGCCCAATCTCTTTTACGGCTGCATTTTGCTCATGAGCGGGTCGGTCAACGGGGCTTTTGCCGCTCAGAACCTGCTCTTGTTTTTCCTCTTTTACGAGCTGGTGCTGATCCCGATTTACCTGCTTATTTCCATCTGGGGCAGCCCCAAGCGGGATTACGCCGCCATCAAGTTTTTGATTTACACCGCTGTCTCTGCCATCTTCCTGTTGGGGGCGTTTTTGGCCATCTACTGGCTAGGGGATCCCCATACCTTTGAGCTGGCCGAGATTCGCATTAGCTCTCTGGGCCCTGCTGCCCAAACCCTGACACTCTTGGCGTTGATTGTGGCTTTTGGCATCAAGATGCCGCTGGTGCCTCTCCACACCTGGCTGCCCGACGCCTACGGCGAGTCTTCGCCGCCGGTGGCGATCCTGCTGGGTGGGGTGCTCTCCAAGTTGGGTACCTATGGTCTGTTTCGCTTTGGGCTGCAGTTGTTTCCCCAAGCTTGGGCCGATCTGGGCGAGATCCTGGCCTGGTGGGGGGCCATTGCTGTGCTGTCGGGAGCTTTGGCAGCCATCGCCCAAAAAGACATCAAGCGCATGGTGGCCTACAGCTCCATTGGCCATATGGGCTATATCCTGCTGGGCATGGCGGCGGCCACACCGATTAGCCTGACGGGGGCGATGGTGCAGATGATCTCCCACGGCCTGATTTTGGCGCTGCTGTTTGATCTGGTGGGCCTGGTGGAGCGCAAGGTGGGAACGCGGGATCTGGACGTGCTCAACGGCCTGCTCAATCCCCTGCGCGGCCTGCCCACCGTGAGTGCCCTGCTGATTTTGGGCGGCATGGCCAGCGCCGGGATCCCGGGCTTGGTGGGCTTTGTGGCGGAGTTTTTGATCTTCCAGGGCAGCTACCAGGATTTTCCCTTGCCCACCTTAATCAGCATCTGCGGCACCGGCTTGACGGCGGTGTATTTTGTAATCCTGCTCAACCGCACCTGCTTCGGCAAATTGGACAACCGCACCGCCTACTACCCGCGGGTGCAAGGTTGGGAGCGGATCCCGGGCTTTATCTTAACTGCCTTGATCGTCTGGTTTGGGATCCAGCCTATGAACCTGGTGAAATGGCCGCAACCGTTGGCGTTTACTCTATCCACCCAGGTGGCTCAGGCCCAAACCCTCATCCTGGCCTCAGCCGGTGACTTTGCCCATTCTCCCTAGGTCACCTTCTCGGGAGGCGATCAAAGCAATCGGAGAACTTCCAGGAAGCGTCCAAGACCGAATTGAGATCTCGACGGATGGCCGCAAGGATCCAGAGCTTTTGAAGAGTTGGAGACTTCTTCCATGACGACAACCCTCACAACCCGCAAGCTTCCCCCTTCTACCCACCCTTTTGCGGATGTAGTCCACCGCCTCGAAGCGGGGGGATCCATGCTGCCGGATACGCCGGAAAACCTGATGCAAATTATCGGCCTTTACAAAGCCTATGCGGTGCCGATGGACTTCTACTGGCGGGATCTGCTCTACATTGCCGAGCAGGTGTTTGTGGATCCCTTGCCCTTTTTTAAGTACATCATTCCCGAAGAATACCTAAAGCTGGCCAATCACTACGCGGGAGATAATGCCGATTTGCGCATTTGGCGCGGCCCCGCCACGGCCCACCCGGAACTTCTGGAGTTCATGGAAAAAGGGGAGCTCAAGCGCAAGCTGCCGCGGATTTTGCATCACCTCTGGCATGACCGCATCAACATGGAATTTGCCGAAGAATGTATGCGGGCCATGCTCTGGCACCGGGATATGGGGGGCCTGTTGGATCCCTACATGGATTCGGAAGAGTACAAGCAAAATGCCGACCGCGCCATCCGCGCCTACTGTCAGGGTAATCCTCTCTTGACCGGCCTGTACAAGCTCTTTCCAGACATGTTTCTGGAACTCTGCCGCCAGGCCACCATGTATTCGGTGCTGGGCCTGTTTTGGGAGGTGATGGCTCCCGTCTTTTTTGAGATGAGCGATCTCTATGACGAGGGCAAAATCACCAGCGTGCCGGAGGCAATGAACTTTTTGGTCAACGGAATCTTCGCCATTGCCGGGCGGCCCATCTACCACCGGGTGCGCATTCGCGGAGAATGGTACGATATTGTGCCCAAATCCAAGGGATTTACCTGGCTCTACGAGGCGGCTTTCCCCTACGTAGAGGCCGTGTTCTATCGCACCTCTCCCTTCCGCGGCACCAAGTCCTACAACGCCCAGGCCAACGAAGTTCCCACCAACCAGTTGGACTTCCACTATGGGATCCTCTACGCCGACAAGTTTCCGGTGGCCACTGCTGGGATCCCGCCGACGCTTTTGCACCAGGATATGTACCACTTTTTGCCCCAGTATTTGGTGGAGTATTACCGCAAGCATTGCCGCGGTGAAGATGACATGCTGATCCAGCTTGGGATCAGCTTCCAGCGCTCCATGTACAACGTTACCTCAGCCGTGATCCAGGCGGGGAGGGCAGCTTTTCTCTATCCTTTGGACGATCCCAATCCGCGGCATTTGATGATGAACCGCCGTTATTTTGAGGGACAACTCAATCGCTTCACCCGACCAGAATACGGGATCCGAGAAGCAGCCCGCCTGGCCTACATTCAGGATCAGAACTATCGCTAGCCGACTTCAAGTGCCAGGCATTGACCCTTCCCCTTCTCGATTGTGTTCAGGCTAGGTAGCTCTGCAACTGCCTCTTTCTTTGGCTTTCCTATCATCCCAACTTTCAGAAAATAAGGATCTCGGCCATGCCTGATATTGTCGATATTGCCGTTTCTGCTGAGGGTTTCTCCACCCTAGTTACAGCCGTGAAAGCGGCAAACTTGGTGGATACTCTGAAAGGCCCCGGCCCCTTTACGGTTTTCGCCCCCACGGATGCAGCTTTCGCCAAGTTGCCCCCCGGCACCATTACCACCCTGGTGCAAAATATCCCCCAACTGACCCGCATCTTGTGTTACCACGTGGTGCCCGGTCGCCTGAAAAAGGCGGATCTGGCTAAGTATCGAAGTGTAGGCTCCGTGGAGGGATCCCCCATCGATCTGTTTATCGAAGGGGATGTGTTTGAAGTGAACAATGCCACCGTTATCCAGGCGGATATCGAAGCCGACAACGGCATCATTCACGTCATCGACACCGTGATCCTGATGCGCCCCCACTGGTTCTGGCCGATCATGCTCTCGGGAGAAACAGGGAAAAGCGAGGGCCAAAGCTTTGCTAGCGACCGCAGAGTCGATACACCGGCAAGGTGAAATGAAAACTGCTGCCCTTGCCCAGGATCGATTCCACCCAAATCTGGCCATAGTGGGCACGCACAATGCGACGGCAAAGGGAAAGGCCGATGCCATAGCCTTCCTGCTGTTGGTCGCGGGATAGGCGCACCGCATCGGAGAAGATGTTCTCTTGGTCGGCTTCCGGGATCCCAGGGCCGGTGTCGCTGACGGTCACCTGTACCTTTTGGCTGGTGCGGTGGAGGATGTTGAGGCGGATGGATCCCCCGGCGGGAGTGTACTTGATGGCATTGTCCAACAGGTTGAAAATAACCTGGCGGATCTTGTCGGGATCCACGTGAACTGTGGGCAGATCCACCGGAATATCGGCTTGAAACTGCAATTGCTTGGCTTGGATGCGAGGCAGTAGCTCCTCGATCACTGGCTGGCATAGGCTGGCCAACTGAGTTTCCACGGCTCGAATCCGCAGCTCCGAGGCACTGCCACGGGCCGACTCAAGAATGTCGGTGATCATGCTGTCCATCTTGCGCAATTGCTGGCGGGCATGCTCGAACAACTGCCGCTCCACCGCCTTGTCCAGGGATCCCTCTCGCCCTTGCTGTAGGGTTTCGACCGCCAGGGCTGTAGCCGTCAGGGGGCTGCGCAAATCGTGAACCAGCATGGCCAGAACGCGGTCTTTGAAGTCCAACTGCTCCCGCAGTTGGGCGCGCTCCTGGCGCAGCGAAAACACCTCTTCCGACATTTGCAACAACGCCTCGGTGGTTGGGGGAGGAGCAGGATCTTGACCCGCCTCTTCCTGGTGGGAAACCAAAGCCGCCTGACCCTGCCAGCGGGGCCACCACACTTCCAACTGCGTCGCCAGATCTTCGCCTGCCAAGACCTGAGCCGGCAGAGGCTCCGCTTTCACCAAGGCTGGCGTCACCACTAACTTGTAGTGCTCTGCTAGGTAGGGGTGCTCCTCCAGCGGTACCACCTTCAGATGGGCAGGATACTGGCCGGGCAGCCCCTGGATGTGCCGACGCAATTGCTCCGCCAGTTCCTCGATATTGGCTCGACCCTGAGCAAACAACAGTAAACGAATGCCAGAGCGGGTGGAGGTGCGATCTAGCGAAGTTTGCATAGGCCAAAGTCCCAAGGGCCAAAGATGAAGTCTGCAGCAGAGGTTGCCGCCGACAAAACCGGGATCCCTCGCTGCCTGTTCTTTACCTTCCTAACACTTGGGAAAAGTTTAGGAGGGAACATCAAAGGGAGTAAACTCAGTGAAACAGGTAGGCTAGCCCTACCAACACTGCCAGCAACCCTGCTGTTGTCAGGGTGAAGTGCAGGAGAGAGGTTTTGCCTTTACGTACCATGTTGCGCATGGCCAGGCGGGTATAGCTCACCTGAGGCGAGGATCCCTCCTCAACGGAGGTGGAGCTGACAGGAGAGGGCTGTGACATCGGGATGGCCGGAACAAAAGCTGAGCACTACCTTTAACCTAGCTCAATCCGCCCATGTTGTTGATAAATACCCCCCCTGCCTCCCAGAGCCCTGGCTCAGTCAAAGTGGCAAGGGATCCGCAGGCACTGCTGCAACAGCTCCTGGTAATCCCGTCCGTCCATGAGAAAAGCCCCAAAGCGAGCCAGGTGCGGGCTCATCAACTGGGCATCGAAGAGACGAAAGCCCCGCGCCCGCAGGTGTTCCACCAGCTTGACCAGCGCCACCTTCGAAGCGTTGGGAATGCGGTAAAACATGGATTCGCCGATAAAGGCTGCCCCCAAAGCAATGCCCAGGATCCCGCCTGCTAAGGTGTCTCCCTGCCAGGTCTCAAAGCTGTGGGCAAACCCCGCCCGGTGCAGGGCAAGGTAGATCTGCTTTAACTGCGGGCTAATCCAGGTTTTCGGACGAGCAGCGCAGCCCTCCACCACCTGCTCAAAAGCACGGTTGATCCGCACCTGAAAGCAACCGCTGCGCAGCAAAGGCCGCAGCGAACGGGGACAGTGAAACCGCTCGTCCAAAGGGATTAGTGCGTGCTGCTCAGTGCCATACCAGGCCAGGGATCCCGTTTCTTCGTCTGCCATCAGGAAGTAGCCCTGGGCATATCCGGCCAGAATAGCGCCTATGTCCATGGGCCTCCCTCAAGATTGCCATTCCGGCGAGAGGCTGGCGAAATCCCCCGCCTCGACCTTGGGGTGGCAATCCACGCAGCTGCTTACTCGCACTGGCGTAGGAAAGTCCACTTGCGGGTGCAAAGCGCGGAAGTAGCGAGACTCAGCCAGGCGATAGGGCACCGGTTCCCCTTGGCGCAGGGGACGGGAATTAGGCCGCAAATAGCCCCAAGCCAGTTGTAAAGCCACGCCGGTCAAGGGCTGGATCTGCTGGCCGTAGTGGCCGGGATCCTGTAGCAGCCGTCGCCAGGTTTCGGTGGGTAACACCTGAGCGGGCAGCGCCACATGGCAAGTGCCGCAACTGCGCACGTATTGGGCCTGCTCCAACTGGGCCTGGGTGAGGCCCTGCTGCGCTTGCGTCAGGGATCCCATCCATCCGACCAGAAGGACGATCAGGCCAAAAAGCCAAAATCGCCGCTGTCGCTTTCCCAAGGGAGCCATGCTCTCAGACCAAGGTCAATGCCTTCCCAATCTAGACCAGCCTGCGAAAGATCCAGGCCCAGTTCCTGGAATTGGCTTGGCCTATCTTTGCAGAAACTCCAGAAAATCCCCCCCACCCATTGGGGATCCCCTGCCCCATCGCAGCATTTCTTGGCGCATCTCTCGCGTCGGCTGGGTCTAAAATAGCGGGGCTGCGGACTTTCCCTCGAGTTGTTCGTATGGACCTGCCTAACCTACTCTGGCCAGACCCCGGCGAGATCCCGGCTCCGCCCCAGCCGGGGATCCTGGGCATCTTGGCTTCCGGCAACGGCAGCAACTTCGAGGCCATCGCCCAAGCCATCGATGCCGGCGAGCTACGGGCGCAAATTGCCGTCGTGATCACCAACAATCCAGACGCCTACGTGCGGCAGCGGGCGCAGCGAAGAGGGATCCCTTGTATTCTGCTCAACCATCGGCACTATTCCAGCCGGGAGGCGCTGGACATGGCCATCTTGCAAGTGCTCCAGGAGCATCAGGTGGAGTGGGTGATTATGGCCGGCTGGATGCGCTTGGTGACCCAGGTGTTGCTGTCCGCCTACCCGGAGCGGGTTTTAAACCTCCACCCCAGCCTCTTGCCCAGCTTCAAGGGCCTGCGGGCCGTGGAGCAGGCGCTGGAGTACGGCGTGAAAATCACCGGCTGTACCGTCCACCGGGTTACGTTGGAAATGGATAGCGGCCCCATCGTGGCGCAAGCAGCCGTACCGGTTCTGCCGGAAGATACGGTGGAATCCCTTTACCGGCGCATCCAGGCCCAGGAACACCGCCTCTACCCGCTGGCCATCCGCCTCTGCCTGGCCGAGGGATCCCGCCTCCCCAAGTTCTCGGAGAAGCGGCACAATTGAGGGTGAGCCCGCTGCTGGCGCCCCCTATGGCCGAAATCTCGCCGTTGCTCGTTTTCGACAGTCCTGCGATCCTGGCCGGTCGCCCGGCTCTATGGCAGGAATGGGCCCGTTTTGGGGTGTGTGTGCTGCCCCAGGCGGTGATGGCGGAGCTAGAACGCCTGACCCGACAGGCTATCGTTCCCGCAGAAGAATCGACAGCGCGCGCCTTCTTGCGCCACTGGCCGAGTTTGGGATTTGCCGTCTCAGAAGCCCGCGCCTTAGTGGGCGAAGCCAACACCGGCAAGCAGTCGCTGCGAGTCCGCCTGGAGCAGGCCATTGCCGAGTGCGCCTATGCCCTGGCTCAACAGCAGCCGGGATCCCTGGTGGTGGTGGTGAGCAACGACCGGCCCTTGGTCGAGCGAGTGCAGGAGCTGGGCCTTGCCAACCTCTGTGCTATCTCTCTGGCCGAGCTCAACCGGTGGATACGCCAGCGCCAGCGCCCCCAGGCCGTGGTTATGGCTTGGAGGCGGCTGCCAGGGCCTCCCATTCCCGCTACTCCGTTGCGTCCCTCCCCAACTTCTGCAAAACCACCCTCCCCCGCCCAAAAGGGATCCCAAGCTGTTCAACGCAGATCTCCGGTTGGATTCGCCTCCAAAAGTGTGCAAAACTCGCTGGCGCTGCTGTTGGCTTTGGCTTTCTTCTCGGCAGCAGGGTTGCTGGCCTGGCGTTTGCTGGATCCCGCAGGGAGCGAAGGGATCTGGCGGCGGCTGCCCCTGTCTCGGATCCCTTGGCTGCGCGATCTCTAGCCGCTTTGGCCGAAAGAGCCCCGGCAGGCCTATGCTAGGATGAGAGCTTGCTAAAAACCCGGATCCCGACCCATGACGGAAACGGCTGACCTTTGGCCCCAGCTCTTGGGCCAACTGCTGGAGCGGCAATCCCTCAGCGAGGCCCAGGCGGAGCAGCTTATGAACGGCTGGTTGCACAACCAAGTGCCGGA
>NZ_JANSJN010000009.1:28623-43953 GCF_047462555.1 Synechococcus sp. B60.1 | reverse complement strand
TATTCCCAAACTAAGCTGAGATCGGCAACAAAGCCAGGGAGGACGGGATCCCCTTCGAGGTAAGCTGGGCGCTCCAGGACTTGGACGGGCTGAGCGGGGCGATAGACGTAAACTCGCTGGCTTTCCGGGTCAATCAGCCAGCCCAGTTGGGATCCGTTTTCGAGGTACTCCTGCAGCTTGGCCTGCAAAGCGGCCAGGTCGTCGGAAGGGGAGCGCAATTCCAGGACAAAATCTGGACAAAGGGGTGCAAAGCGGCGGCGCTGCTCTGGAGTAAGCTGCTGCCAGCGCTCCTTGGTAATCCAGGCGGCATCGGGAGAGCGAATGGCCCCGTTGGGGAGGGCAAAGCCGGCAGAAGCGTCGAAGGCCACGCCACGCTGGGTTTGGCGGTTCCATTGCCAGAGTTGGGCGCTGAGGCTCAGGTTTTGGCGACTGCTATCGCTGCCAACAGGGGCCATGGCGACTAGCTCCCCTTGGGCGGTGCGCTCCAAGCGCAGCTCAGGGTTCTGCCGGCAAAGCTGTTCAAAAACTTCATCGGTCAACTCCAGGCTGGGCCGTAAGTTGAGGGAGATCACAGCTTGAGGGATCCCGTTCAGAGGATTTGAGGATGGGCTGGCGCTATTGTAGTCTTTTGGATCCCTCACCCCCAACCCCTCTCCCAGAGGGAGAGGGGAGGAAGGCAGTGCGGATTCGATCCAGGGCTACGGGGAGATTGGTTTCTACCAAGTGGCTACTCAGGCGCACAAAGCGCAGTCCTAGGCTTTCCAGCAGTTCCTCTCGTTGGCGATCCAAATCTTTTTGGTGCCTGTGGATTGGCCATCGACCTCTACAATCAAAGCCTCTTCCTTGCAGAAAAATTGACCACGAATGTGCCGATCGGTTGCTGCCGCCGAAATTTGCGCCCCTCCAACTTGCGATTACACAGCGCTTCCCACAAAATCCCCTCAGAAGGTGTAGATTCCCGCCGCAGTTGTCGAGCCACCTCCTGCATCTTCTTCTAAATTGCTGGAGGAACTTTCCATTTCTCTGACTCCCCCTCGCCTTGTGGAAGAGGAGGTTGGGGGTGAGGGCGCTAACCGGTAGCCTGTCCTGAAAATCGCGGTGGAATTTCAATCAGAGCCTTATTGATGAGAACGGCCACCGGGTTTGAGTCACTGGCATAAGCCTTGAGCCCTAACCGCTGCACCTCCAGCGGGATCGCTCCCCCGCCAGCAAAGGGGTCGTAAACTGGCGGCGCGTACTTAGCAGTGGACTCCCTGATGGCCTGGGGATCCGTGGGCGGCTCCTCACCGCGATCCCAGGCCAAACAGCGGCCAATCTCCCGTTGGGTCGCCTCCAGAATGCCGGACTTGGGATCGCTCACAGCGTCCCAAGAAACCAGGCCCGGTACCACTTGCTTGGCTTTGCCGCCCTTGTCTTTTCAATGCGCGCTGACACTCCCACCACCTAAAGGCAGGGGATTCTTACGCCGTTCAAAAACAAACTCATAAAAGCGCTGTCAAGACGCCTCTAGAGAATTCCTTGAGGCAAAGCCCAAAGGTTCTGCTGGCTTTTCTGTTCGCGTCAGCGCGACGGAGTCCTTGCAGCTTAGCTCAGACGTTAGTATCTTCCGGACGCTTGCCACTGGTCGGGTTTTTCACCGTCTTAGGGGCGCGCCTGGGAACAGTACGCCCCGGTGACAACTACACTATTGATGAGCAACTAAAGTCGCTGGCGGGCTTTTCCGCCCCGCACTACTCGCGTCAGCGGCGCGGAGCGCTGAGTACAGGGCTACCAAGCTATCCCTCTGTGTGCAAAGTCAGCCAAGGAAAGGCTTGTTCACGCAAAAGGCTGTACTCCCAGGTTGGCTACCCCGGATTCCCCAGGCCACGGCTTGCCTTCCCCTCTCCTACTGCCCCAAGGACTGCAGCCAGCCGATGAGAGTAGTTCCGGATAAGGCTTCAAACAGGATTAGGGCAACAAAGCCGATCATCGCCAAACGCCCGTTCAAGCGCTCTGCATAGTCGGTGAAGCCCACCCGCGGAACAGTGTCCACGTACATCTCCGGCTCAATGGCGTAGTTGTTGAGACGGCCACCTTCTTCAACTACGACGGAGCGATATTTGCTCATAGGATTCTCCTTGCTCTTTCTCTACCAGCGTAGCGCGCTCCACATAAGATTGTAAAGTTTTGTTTACAACTTTGTTCACCCCCGCAATAAGCCGACACTGACTAGGCCAGGAAGAGCTTGTAGGCCGGATTGCGGCTTTCGTCCCAGTAGCGATAGTTCAGGGTATCCAGAAAGCGCTGCCAGGCGGGCATTTCCCAGCTGGGCACTTGCATGCCGATGAGGACGCGACCGTAGTCGGCGCCGTTGTTGCGGTAGTGAAAGAGGCTGATGTTCCAGTTGGGGCTCATGCAAGACAAGAACTGCATTAGGGCCCCGGGCCGCTCCGGGAACTCGAAGCGGTAGAGCAGCTCGTTCTCAGCCAAGGGGGAGCGCCCCCCCACCATGTGGCGTAGATGCAGCTTGGCCAGCTCGTCGTCGGTGAGATCCAAGGTCTTAAAGCCAGCCCGCTCCAGATCCAGGGCCGCTGCCTGGGCATCGGCCCGATCCCGCACCTGTAGGCCGACAAAGATGTGAGCTTCTTGGGTATCGGCGATGCGGTAGTTGAACTCGGTGAGGTTGCGCTGGCCGATGTGGGCGCAGAACCGGCGCAAGCTGCCCCGCTCTTCGGGGATGGTGACGGCGAAAATGGCCTCCCGCTGTTCGCCGATCTCGGCTCGCTC
Organism: Synechococcus sp. B60.1; assembly: GCF_047462555.1. NCBI lineage: Bacteria > Bacillati > Cyanobacteriota > Cyanophyceae > Synechococcales > Synechococcaceae > Synechococcus > Synechococcus sp. B60.1. Next base: position 41,187 of record NZ_JANSJN010000009.1, on the reverse strand, counting down.
GGCCACAAAGCGCAAGCGGTCGAAGTTCATATTGGCCCCGCTGGCCACCGCCACCAGGGTCTGTCCCTGGATGCCGGTGCGGCTGACGTAGGCTTTGAGGCCGGCAATGGCCAAGGCGCCGGCGGGCTCCAAAATAGAGCGGGTATCTTCAAAGACATCCTTGATGGCGGCACAGGTGTCGTCGGTGCTCACCAAGAGGATCTCGTCCACGTACTGCTGACAGAGGCGGAAGGTTTCTTCCCCCACCTCTCGCACCGCCACCCCATCAGCAAACAGGCCTACCTGGGAGAGGCGCACCCTTCGGCCAGCTCGTAGGGAGCGGTACATGGCGTCGGCGTCCAGTGGTTCTACCCCGATGATTTTGATCTCCGGGCGCAGGCGCTTGACGTAGGCGGCGATGCCCGAGATCAGGCCGCCCCCGCCAACGGCGACGAAGATGGCGTGGATGGGCTGTTGATACTGGCGCAGGATCTCCATGCCGATGGTGCCCTGGCCGGCAATCACCAAGGGATCGTCGAAGGGATGGATGAAGGTCAAGCTCTTTTCAGCTTCCAGTTGCCGCGCGTAGGCGTAGGCGTCGTCGAAGGTGTCGCCGTGCAAGACCACCTGGGCCCCCCGCGCCCGCACCGCCTCTATCTTCACCTGGGGGGTGGTGACGGGCATCACAATGACCGCGTGGGTGCCCAGTCGCTGCGCTGCCAGGGCCACCCCTTGGGCGTGGTTGCCGGCAGAAGCCGCGATGACTCCTTGGGCCAGTTGCTCCGAGGGTAGGTGGGCCATCTTGTTGTAGGCCCCCCGCAGCTTGAAGGAGAAAACCGGCTGCAGATCTTCCCGCTTGAGCCAGACCTGGTTGTTCAGGCGGCGGGAGAGGTTAAAAGCCGGCTCCAGGGGGGTTTCTTGGGCGACGTCGTAAACGCGAGCCGTGAGGATCTGAACAAGATAGTCACAATACATTGGGATGTATCGACGTCGATAGGGTTGAAAAAGGTCGAAAAATGTTGCTCCCGGTGGTGCGGGCTGCTCAAACGGGCAATGGATATTATCCCAGGGATCCAGCCCTTCTCAAGCGAGGGGGGCTTGGGGATAATAGCAGGGGCAATGGGAGAAAAAGCGATGTCGGTGCAGGAAAAGTTGAAGGCGCTGCTGGAGGGCCAGCCGGTGGCCAGCTTAGCAGTGCTGGATCAGGGCTCCCCAGCAGTGTCGTTGGTGCCCTTTGTGGTGCAGTGGGATCCCTTGCGCTTTGCCATTGTCATCAGCGACCTTTCTGCCCACACCCAGGCTTTGCGGGCGGATCCGCGAGCCAGCCTGCTCATCCACGAGCCGCCCACGTCGGGGGATCCCCGCAGCAACCACGCTTTGCCGCGGGTGATGGTGAGCGGAAAAGCCCAGTTCCTCAGCCGCGAGGAAGCTCAAGCCAAGGGGTTCGAGGCTCTTTATCGTGCCAAGTACGAGATAGCCGAGATGATCCTCGGCCTAGCGGACTTCCACTTCTGCCAGATCACCCCCACTGGCGGCAGCTTCATTCAGGGGTTTGGCCAGGCCTTCCGGCTGAGCGGCCCCAACCTGGAGCAACTGGAGCACCTCGGTCGCTCTTAGGCGGGAGAACCCAGACCTCCCCCCTTGCGAGAAAAGTTAGGCCAATTCCAACTTCCCTCCTCTGGGAGAGGCGCTGCTAGGGGATCCTGAGCTCAGGTTTTCGGGTGGGATCCCGGATCCAAGCCAGCAGCAGTGGGTTGACCAGCTCCGGGGCCTCGTCTTGGGGGCAGTGGCCAACTCCCGGCAGGGGGATGAACCCCACCACGCAGGGGAACTCGGCCAAGGCCCGCCCTAGGGCGATGGGCTCCCAGGGATCCGCCTCTCCCCAGAGGATGAGGACGGGGCAGGTGACCTGGGGCAGGAGATCTTCGGCCAAGGGCCCCTGGGAGTAGCGCACAAAGGCCAAGAAAACCTCTGCCGCCCCCGGATCGAGGGCCGGTCGCAGCAAAAGCTGCACCAGGTCTTCCGTAACCGCCTCCTTGCGCCCATAGGCTTGGAGGAGGATGTTGCGAATGGCCCGGGGCTGGGCTATTTGGGCAAAGAAAAACCGCCCAAAAGGGGGCCACCCTAGCAAGGACTGGATGAGGGGAGTGGTTCGGCGGCGCAGCCAAGAGATCTGGCGACGCTTGCGCTCGTGCAACAGCCGCAGCGAGGGATCCAACATCGCCACCCCCAAGACCTGGCCTGGCTGCAAAACAGCCGCCTGCAAGGCCACAATGCAACCAATGGAGTTGCCCACTAGATAAGCTGGCTCCCCCACCACCTCCCGCCCAAAATCGGCCACCTGGGCGCCCCAGGTTTCAAAGGTGTAGGGGAAAGGGGATCCTGGCAAGGGCTTGGCGGATCCCCCAAACCCCAGCAGATCCAGGGCGTACACGCGGCAGTGCCGCCCCAGCTCCGGCAAATTTTTCCGCCAGTGGTCACTGCTGGCCCCAAAACCGTGGATAAGCACCACTGCTGGGCCAGCGGATCCCGCCTGTTGGTAGCGGATGGACTGGCCCTGCCAGAGCCAGCGCCCCTCGCGGGGGGCCAAGACGCTTGGGGAAGGCTGTTCGGAGAGCATGGGGATCCCTGGCCGGTGTTTTTGGTCTCACCCCGAAGGATGGCGCTCTTTTTTGTTGGCACAATTTGGATGGGGAAGCAAGTTCTCTCCCTAGGCCTGTGGCAATGTCATTGGTAACTTACCCCCTTTTGGGCGTCAACCTGCACCTAGCCCTGCCGGAAGCCCATCTGCAGAGCTATACCGCCTGGATTGAAGCCCGCATCAGCCAGGGCCAGGGTGCCCAGGTGGTCACCTGCAACCCGGAGATGATCATGCAGGCGCAGCAGGATCCGGCCTTTGCCCAAGTGCTGCAGGAGGCTGAGCTGGTGATCCCAGACGGCATTGGGGTGGTGTGGGCCTTGCGGCGGCAGGGGATCCGTGTCCAGCGGGTGCCAGGGATCGAGTTGGCTGAAGCTTTGATCTCGCGGGCAGCAGAACGGAGGTGGCGCTTGGCCTTGGTGGGAGGAAGGCCGGAAGTCAACCGGGCAGCGGTTCAGCAGTGGCAAGCTCGCTTTCCCTCTCTGTCCATTTGGGGCCATCACGGCTACTTCTCTGGCGCCGAAGAGGAAAAACTGCTGCAAGCTCTCCAAAAAATTCAACCCCAACTGGTGTGGGTGGGGCTGGGATCCCCGCGACAGGAGCTGTGGATCCGCCAGCGGCGGGCCCTTCTGCCCCAGGCCATCTGGATGGGGGTGGGGGGCAGCTTCGACATTTGGGCTGGGCAAAAACGACGGGCCCCCCGCTGGTGGCGTGACCATCACCTGGAATGGTTGTATCGTCTCTATCAGGAACCCTGGCGCTGGCGACGCATGTTGGCTTTGCCCAGGTTTGCCTGGCGGGTGCTGTGGGATCCCTCTTCTCCCTCGCGCTCCTAGCCTGGCAGCTCCACTCGTTCTCTTCTGTCTAAGCGTTTTACCATGATGCTTGGTCAGCACACTGGCTACGCTCCTCGCCTTCACCCTTGGGCTGGTACAACCCCCAACCCCTCCCTCCCCGCCCCAACCGACCCAGAAACCACCTTGGGCCTCTACCCCAAGCCCCAGCCCGGATCCCTGCCGGCCCCAGGTAGCGCTGAGAGCATGGTGTCGTTGCAGGGGGTGAGCAAGGTCTTTCCCAACGGCAACTGGGTTTTCCGAGATGTGAACCTAGAGGTGCGCCGCGGCGAGTTTGTGTTCGTAACCGGAGTGTCGGGGGCAGGCAAGTCCACCCTGCTACGGCTGCTCTACGGGGCCGAACAGGCCACCGAGGGCACGGTGATAGTGGATCAGGTGTGTCTGTTTTCTTCGGAAGGTCGGCGGCGGCCCTACTGCATCCCGCCCCGCCCTCTGGCAATGTTGCGGCGGCGCTTGGGGGTGGTTTTTCAAGACTATCGCCTCTTGGCCAATCGCACCCTGGCGGAAAATGTGGCCTTTGTGCTGCGGGCCCAGGGACTTTCCCCAGCAGAGATCCACCGCCGCCTGGGGCCAACTTTGAAGATGGTGGGGCTGACCGAGAAGCGGGATCACTTCCCCCACGAGCTTTCGGGAGGGGAGCAACAGCGCCTCAGCTTGGCCCGCGCCATTGTCAACATGCCCGTCTTGTTGCTGGCGGACGAGCCAACGGGAAATCTGGATCGGGAAAACTCGCTCTTGGTTCTGCAGATCCTGGAGCGGCTCAATTCCTTTGGCGTGACGATCCTCATGACCAGCCACGACCCCTATCTGGTGGAGCGGGCGGGTCACCGGGTGGTGCGCCTGGAAGGAGGACGCCTGTATGATCTGCGCTGAGGCGCTGCATAGGGTGGGAATCCTGAAGATTGGGTTTACTGGCAGTGTTGGGCGGTAAACAGCATGCAATCTCTCTCCCGATTTCTCAACAAAATCCGCTACCTCCTGCAGGAAACTTTTTTGGGGTTGCGGCGGGGAGGCTGGCTAAACTGGGCGGCGGTGAGCACCCTGTTGGTGTTGCTGTTTCTGGTGGGAATCGGCGTTGAGCTGTCTTGGGGGGTGGATGCGACAGTCCAGTCTCTGGGGGGGCAACTGGAGATCTCCGTCTATCTAGAGCCGGAAGGCCGGGGGGTGGATTTGCAACCCCAAGTTGCCCAACTGCCTCATGTGGCGGAGGTGAGGGTCATCACCAAAGAGCAAGCTTGGCGCGACCTTTTGCTGGAGATGGGGATCCAGGATGAGGCGACCCTGGAGACTCAGTTGGGGGAGAACCCTTTGGTGGATGCCCTGCGGGTCAAAGCCGATTCTGCCGGAGCCCTGGGGGAGGTGGCGGCACAGATTCGCCAATTGGAAGGGGTAGACGAGGTGTACTACGGCAGCCGCATTGTGGAGCAACTGGCCCAAATCCAGGAGGTGCTACGTCTGGGATCCCTGAGCATCACCGGGGTGTTGGCCCTGACAGCAGTGGCTGTGATCACCACCACCATTCGCCTGGTTGTCATGGCGCGGCGCCGGGAGATTGAGGTGATGCAACTGGTGGGGGCGACGGCGACCTGGATTTACTTGCCCTTTATTTTGCAGGGCTGCCTGTTCGGGGTAGTCAGCGCGCTAGGGGCTTGGGGCTTGGTTCTGGGATCCCGACAGTTGCTGCAGGAGGCGCTGGATCGGTTGATTGCGCTGCCCTTCCTCAAGGTAGTGCAGGCCGATCCCGGCCAGGGAGAGTTTTGGTTTCTGCTGCTGCTGTTGCTGGGGATGGGGGTTTTTCTGGGCACCAGCAGCAGCTTGATTGCGGTGCGCAAGTCGGTGGGACGTTGGTTTTGATTGGGGATCCCTCACCCTGGGCTAGGCTGATGCCCTTATGAGCTGCCGAGAGGTTTGCTAGGATAAAAGGTCACTTGGTAACAAAACCGACAAGGCAGGACTCCGACAATGACCTTGCGCAACCCTCACTTGGGCATCGACAACGACGAGCTGATGCGTCGGGTAGAGGCGTTAATTAACGCTTCCAAAAACCGCTATCGCATCACGGTGCAGGTGGCCAATCGGGCCAAGCGTCGCCGCTACGATGATCCCAACGATGTGGAAGAGGGCTGGATGAAGCCCATTCGCCGCGCCATCATCGAGATGTCGGATGAACTGACCGAGCCGGAAATCATCGGCGACGAGTAGCTTTGGCCCTGTCGCCACTGCAGGCCGGCTGGGCGGCTAAGGGCGATGAAGACCCTCGGCAGGAACCTGGTCTGTGAGGTCTTCTGGGTCAGGATCTCTTTCCCGTGGACGGGCCTCGAGCCGCGACTCCATCAGGCGCAGCAGGCGGTGGGTCTCCTCTGGGCTGAGGCCCTGGATGCGCATCTCCAAGGGGCTGTGGAACCAGAGGGTTTGTTGCGGAAACGGAATCCGGATCCCGGCTTGGTCGAAGGCATGCTTGAGGCGACGGCGATATTCCCGCGCCACCCGCCACTGCTGTAGGGGCTGCACTTTGATCCAGATGCGCAGGGTGATCCCCCGCTCCCCCAGGTCATCGACGCCGTGCATCTCGGGGGGCTCGAGGATTTTGTCCCGCCAAGCCGGCTCCCGGTACATCTGGAGCGCCACCTGCTCGGTGATGCGGATCGCCTGTTCCAGGTCGTTTTCGTAGGCGATCACGATCCCCAAATCCACCCGCGACCAGCCGTTGGAGAGGTTCTCCACCACCCGAATGGCGCTGTTGGGAATGGAGATCAGGCTGCCTTCGGTGTTGCGCAACTGGGTTAGCCGCAGATCCATGTGTTCCACCAGGCCGCTCCGCCCGTCTACCACGATCACATCTCCTTCGGCAAATTGGTCTTCCAGCAAAATCAACAGCCCGTTGATCACGTCTTTGATCAAATCCTGGGCAGCCAGGGAAATCCCCAGCCCGATGAAGCCCAGGCTGGCCACCAAAGGGCCGATATTCACCCCCACTGAGGCCAAGCCGACCAGGGATCCCAGCAAAACCAGCGCGGTGGCTGTCACTCCTTTGGAGACACTGGCAAAGGTGCTGAGGCGTTTGCTGAGGCGATAGGTGGGGGCATTTTGCCACTGCTCTTGGCGCAAGGCGGCGAAGAGGCCGTCCAGCAGCAGGCTGCTCAGCCAAACACTGCCATAAGTCGCCAGGCCCACCCCTGCCAAGCGCAGCAGAGGGCCGCGCAGCGAGACCAGGAGAAACGTTTGCAAGGGGCGTGTTTGGGGGAAAAGGCCCAAACTCACCCCAACGCCGCCCGTCCACAGGCCAACCTGCACCAGGCGCAGCAGACGAATTTGCAGCTCCAAATAGGATGCCTGCCGTTTGCGCCCTGCCTGTTGTTCAACCAAGACGGGATCCGCGCCCGGCTCCCCCTGGAGGCGCTCCTGCACCTCTGCTTGGATGGCCTGGTACTCCGCCTGCAGGGCATCGCGTTTTTGCTGCAGCCGTCGTCGTTCTCGCTGACAAAGCCGGCTCAGGCTCCCCGCTGCTGCCAGAATGGCGAGGGCTAGCAGGGCTTGGCGGCGCAAAAATTGAGGCTGCCGTTCCCGCTGCCAGGTGCGCAGGGCCTCCTCGACAATGCCCGCCACCTGTTCAGCCCAATCCATCGGCTGGCTGCCCTGAAGCTGAGCGTCCAGAGAGGTGATGGTCATCAAATGTCGCCCATTCACCCGGATCACCGGCTGGTTGGTTTGGCTGTCGAGGACGACCTCCACCTGCAACGTTTCTGGGTCGAAGCCCGACTGGGCCAACTGGCGCAGGGTTTGTTCGATGGAGCGTGCCCGCTGCGACACCGGCGGCACGCTGCCGGGATCCCCCTGCGGTGCGGCGACCAAAAACAGCCGCCGTCCATCCAGCGTCACGGCCTCCGTTTGGATGGAGGCGGTGGGCAGGCTGAGCGCCTGCCGCAGCTCTTCCAGAGCATGTAAGGGGTTGAGCAAAGGCCGGTTGGAGGCGGTGCCGTTGTTTTGAGAAGTTTCCTGACCCCATGCCGGCTCGATGGCCGGGGATAGGGCGAGGGACGTGCCGAAAAGGAGCGGCCAAAGCAGGGATCCCGCTGTTCTCCGCCTCGATCTACTTGAAGCTTGCAGATTGTGCGGCATGAGCCGATGCTGAAGTTCTTCCCATTAATCTAAGAAGAAGAAAGCAATGCCGAGAATGGCATAGGTGGCCAAGAGCAACAGCCCCTCCAGCCAGTTGGAGCGGCCGTCGCTGCTGACGGAGTTGACCAGCAACACCGAGACGGCGATCGCCACCAGCTCCACTGTGCCGAAGTTAAAGTTCATCGGCTGGCCCAGCAGGTCGCCGGCCAGCACCAGCAGGGGCGCCACGAACAGGGCAATTTGCATCGTCGAGCCCAGAGATACTGAAAAGGAGAGATCCATCTTGTCTTTCATGGCCACCGTGATTGCCGTCGCATGTTCGGCTGCATTGCCGATGATCGGCAACAAGATCACCCCCATAAACAGCGGTGTCATGTGCAAGCGTTCTAGGGCAGCCTCCAAGGTGTCCACCAGCAACTCCGACTCAAGAGCCACCAACACCGTCAGCCCCAAAAGGGCCAACACCCAAGGCCATAGCCCAGGCTGCTCGGGCGGGGCCGTCAACACCTGGGGAATGGATCCTTCTGCCTGCAAAACTGGATTGGGAGCAAGGCGGGCAGCGGCTTCATGTTCTGCCGCTTCTGCCTCGTGAATGGTGTAAAGGTAGCTGTGGGTTTTGAGGGAGAACAGCAAAGTGAGGCCATAAACCCCGATCAGCACCAAGGCCACCGCCGTGGAGAGCTCTTGGATGGAGATCGCCCCCAAGTTGGCGTCGGCATAGGTCACCACGCTGGGCAAGATCAGGGCCACCACCGCCAGGTTCATCACCGAGGCGTTCATGCGGGCCACCTCGGGCCGAAAGCTTTGCTCGCGAAACTTGATGCCGCCCAAAAACATGGCCAGCCCGGCCACCAGCAGCAGGTTGCTGATGATCGAGCCGGTGATCGAGGCTTTCACCACCTCCACCAGCCCTGCCCGCAGCGCCACCAGGCCAATGATTAGCTCGGTGGCGTTGCCAAAGGTGGCGTTGATCAGCCCCCCGATGGTCGGCCCGGTCAAGGCAGCGATTTCCTCCGTGGCCTGACCGATAAACTTGGCCAAGGCCACCACTGCCAAAGCGGCACAGAGGAAGACCCAATTGGGATCCCAGCCTCGGAAGTGCCCCACCCAAGATAGAGGAACTCCCGCCAGCAGCAGGAACATCAGGCCGTTCAAACCTCTCTGCCAACCTGCTGCAGAGCGATCCGGAGAACCCAGAGAATTTGCATCGGCCAGGGTCATAGTTCCAGGGAAGTAGAGGCTGATAGAGAGTTTCCGAAGTGTGGCGGCGGCTGCAGCCGTCTGACTGTGGGGAAAGAAGGCTCTGCCCAAGACAAGAGCCGCCTTTAGGTCGATGGACAGAGCAGGCGGCCCTCCAAAGCAGTCTAGCTGCTGCCAGGGAGGCTTGGGTAGGTGCTGCCATTAGAGGGAGATGACTCGATGGCGCTGCAGCAGGCGGAGGATCTCAGCTTCCAGTTGATCCAGCAGGCGCTGCGGATCGCCGATTTTCAAAAAGCTGCTGCCCTCCACCCCGAAGGGGAAGGATCCCTCGATGCCGTCCCGGGGCAGTTGCACCAGCAGCAGTTGCTCGGGGCGCTTCGCTTGCAGGGCATAGCCCAACTCCAGACAGACCTGGGGACTGGGCAAGGGGCGCCCTCGGCCATTCACCTGCACCGGGGTGACATCGGCCACCACCAGCAGCGCATGCTTGAGCTTGCGAATCAGCGCTGCGTCGATTAGAGGTGTCTCGCTGTCAGCGGGCGGGGATCCCTGCAGTTGCAGCGGCAGAACCGGCTGGTGATGGCGGTTAATGGTCTCCACCACCGCCTGCAACGCTTGGTGCAGCGTGGCGCTGGAGTCGGGATAATCCGCTTGGCCGCAGAAGTAGATGGCCGGCTCCGTCATGTTCAGGGTGGCCCGCTTGTTGAAGTAGATCTCGCGGCTGATCAGATCGAGGTTGGAGATGCTATAGGCACCGCTGCCCTCGATGTAAAACTCCACCAGCTCCCCTTCCAAGTAGCGTTGCCACCAGACAGAGGCCTTCACCTGCTCCACATCGTCGAGGAAATCGGCTCGCATCGCCGTTTTCAGCAGGCCAGTACGGCTTAGGCGCAAGTCAGGGGCTCGCTGTTGAACTTGGGAGGCAGACAATACCGAATCCAAATACCAGGCTTTCAAAACGATGATCGCCATCGGATCCCTCTGCGCTTAGCCTCAAAGGTACCTGATTTTGGCCGGGAGCGTTATCGCGGTATGGAAGTCAGCCCAGGTGCAGGGCCAGATCCAGCAGCCGGTGAGCCAGGGCCGCTTTGGTGGTCAACGGGAGCAGTTCCGGGCTGCCCTGCCGCGGGATCCAGTAGCCTTGGTTGTGGCTGCTGCCAAAGCCACTGTCCGGTTGGTCGATGGGGTTAGCCACAATGGCATCCAGCCCTTTCTGCTGCAGCTTCTCCTTGGCCGGGGGGAGGGGATCCCCACTTTGGGCGGCAAAGCCGATGAGGCGCTGGCCAGCACGTCTGTGGCGGGCCAAAGCTGCCACCAGGTCAGGGACGGGTTCTAAGGGCAGCATCTGGGGCAGTTCGCCTTTTGGCAGCTTCCCCGCGTAAACCTGGGCGGGGCGCACATCCCCCACAGCGGCAGCCATCCACAAGAGATCGGCCTGGGGAAATTCCGCCTGCAAAACTCTCTCCAGTTGGGCTGCCGTCTCCACCGGCACGGCCCGAATGGCGAAGGGTGCTGGATCAAAGGAGATCCCCAGCGGCCCATGCACCAGCGTGACGTTGGCCCCCCGGCAGGCCGCTGCCACTGCCAGCGCCACCCCCATCCGCCCACTGGCCGGGTTGCCGATAAAGCGCACCGCGTCGATGGGCTCGCGGGTGCCTCCTGCCGTCACCAATAGCCGCTTACCCTGCCAGTCTTTTTTTCCCCCTGTCCAGAGCAGAGCCCGCACATACTCCTGCAGCGCCTCTGGCTCCAACATACGCCCTTCCCCCACCGCATCACAGGCCAGGCGGCCACTGGCAGTGGGCAAGGCCCAAAAGCGGGGATCCCGCTGCAGCCGCTGCCAATTCTCGGCCACTGCTTCAGCCTTCCACATGTGAGTATTCATGGCCGGTGCCAGGGCCACCGGACAGTGGCAAGCCAAAACCACATTGGTGAGCAAATTGTCCGCCAGCCCCTGAGCCACCTTGCCCAAGGTGTTGGCCGATAAGGGGGCAATGAGACAAGCTTCGGCCCATTCCCCCAGCTCGATGTGCAGCGGTCGTCCCCGCGTGGCTTGCCAAAACTCGGCATCGGTAAAAGCTGGCTGGCGAGACACGGTGGCAAATGTCAGCGGGGAGATAAACTGTTCTGCAGCTTTCGTCAAAACCACCCTCACCTCTGCCCCCTGCTGGGCCAGAGCAGATACCAAAGCCGCCGTTTTGTAGGCAGCAATTCCCCCACTCACCCCAACCAGCAGACGCCGCCCCGACCAGAAGGGATCCATACCAGAGAACACTCAAACAGCCTTGTTTCCAGTTTCCCTGCTTTTGCCTCCTACCAGTGACCCAACAGGAATCCCTCGCCCAAAGGTGCTAGCGCTCGGGCTGCAAAGCCCGCTGAGAACAGCACTTACGAGCCTATGGCTTGCCTGGGGAGAACCCCTCTTTGCGAAAGTCCGACCTCGACTCTACAGGTTCTGTTCCGCAGAGGGAATTCACTACCGCTGTTTTGCGCACTCACCTCTTCAGATCCCATTCCGGTTGCCGAACTTATCCCCTCTAATAAGAAAGAGTTGAAGGCAACTCTATTGCAATCGCTATTTGTTTTTGGCTACACTAACTGTTGTCCTTGAACCATCTTGATATGACTACGACCGGTAAACCAAAACCACTCACTGGCCAAGAGCTCCTCGACAAGGTAACTTCGATGGGAAATGCGGATCGCAAGGAAAAAGCTCGCGCCTGTGGCTACGTCACCTATACCAAGAATGGTCAGGAGCGAGTGAATCTGATGCAGTTCAACAACGCCTTGCTGAAGGCAGTCGGTGTGGATCTCGATGCTAGTGATGAGAACGGTTCCCGCGGTCGGGCTCCGACTTACCGCGTTTCGGTTCACAAGAATGGCAACCTCCTCATCGGAGCTGCCTACACCAAGAAGATGGGCCTCAAGCCCGGGGATCAGTTCGAGATCAAGTTGGGCCACCACAACATCAAGCTAGAGCGCATCGACTGATTTCCTGTCGCCTGCCTTGTCGAGGTTCTCTCTGCTGATAACAGCGTTTCAGCTTGGGTAAAGCCCTCGATGGTTAGGGAAGGGCGAGATGCTTCTTTCCCTCCATCGTCACACTGCTTTTAGGCAGACAAGGGATCCTCGTATTCGTTGAGGATCCCTAGCTGTCTGTATCAATAGGTATCAATTGATGGCTAAAGCACAGAGGGCTTCGTTATTCTGACAAAAGTTAAAGTTCATGAGGGCGGCGGCAATGTACACTTCAACTGCACAGAACCTGGCTCGCCGCTGGCAAACTTGGGCGGGGCTGTTGTTGTTGGCAGCAATGTTCTTTATCAGCGGGTCTCATCCGTGGGTTTGGTCCCAGTCGAATGCGTCTTTACAGTGGGTCTCTTCTCAACCTGCCCCTGAACAGCAGGATGTTTTGATAGATGGAGTCATTCGGCTGCAATTCGATCGGCCGCTGGATCCCAATCTACAACGGCTGGCGGTTCAGTTGGAGCCGCCGGCAGCGGTTATTTTCGACGTGCAGGGAGACGAGTTGTTGCTTAAGCCTCGAGATCCCTTGCGCTTCAGCACCGACTACACCCTTACGCTTGCCCCCCAAGAGGGGCTGCCGCTGGAGCAGGCTATCCAACTGCGCTTTCGCACCGAGCCGCAGTTTACCTACGAGCGGGACATCAAACCGCTGCTGGAGGCCAGTTGTGTCGGCTGTCACCAGCCGGCGGGGCGACAGCGCACCCAGTTGCTGGATAGCTACGAGGCGGTTCTGGCCTACGTCAAGCC
>NZ_JANSJN010000009.1:19437-28523 GCF_047462555.1 Synechococcus sp. B60.1 | reverse complement strand
GGCTGTCACCAGCCGGCGGGGCGACAGCGCACCCAGTTGCTGGATAGCTACGAGGCGGTTCTGGCCTACGTCAAGCCAGGGGATCCCAACAGTGAGTTGATCGCTCCCCGCTGGACCCGCCGCCACGCCACCCTTCTCAACGCCAACAACCCCAACCGCCCTCAAGCCCGCGGCGGATCCCCCGAGATTGCCTACATCCAAGCCCGCGGGCTGCCCCTCTCCCGTCTGGGCTTTTGGACGCCGGAGGAGGTGGAGATTGTCCGCACCTGGATTGTGCAGGATGGCGCCCCCCGCACCAGCGCCCGTGCCCAGAACTAGTCTCACCGCCATGACCGCTTCCCAACCTTTGGCCACGGTGATTCAGGGATCCCTGAGTCGGGGCTTGGAAGCTCGCCTCAACCCTGGCGTTTCGGTAGAAGACCTGCGGGTGGGCAAGTTTGTGGTCATTCAAGGGGAGCGCCACCGCTTCTTTGGCCTGCTCACCGACGTTACGTTAGCAACCAGCAACCCCCAGATCTTGGTCAATCCCCCTCGTCCCGAAGAAACCCTGTTGCGAGAGGTCTTGGCTGGCAGCGGCACCTACGGGGTTATTGCCCTCACGCCAATGCTCATGTTGGTGCCGCGGCAGACGGAAGGGGAAAGGCTGTACCCCCTCATTGATCCCAACCGGCTAGAAGATGGCGGCCCAGCCCTTCCTGGTGCTGAGGCGATGGAGCTGCTGCCGGTGAAAACAGTGCCGGCCCACTTTTCCCAGGTGTACGAAGCGCGGGAGCTGGACTTTCGCACCGTCTTTGGCTGGGAAGAGGATCCAACTCGGCGCAACTTTGCCATCGGTCAGCCTCTGGACATGGCGGTGCCCATTTGTCTGGATTTGGATCGCTGGGTGGAGCGCAGCAACGGCATTTTCGGCAAGTCCGGCACCGGCAAATCCTTCCTGGCCCGCCTGCTCCTGGCGGGCATCATCCGCAAACGCGCGGCGGTGAACCTAATTTTTGATATGCACTCTGAGTATGGCTGGGAGGCGGCCAGCGAGGATAGGCAGGCCACCACTGTCAAGGGGCTGCGGCAGCTCTTCCCCGGCCAGGTACAAATCTATACCTTGGATCCCGATTCCACCCGGCGGCGAGGGGTGCGGGATGCCCGCGAACTGTTTATTGCCTACAACCAGATCGAGGTGGAAGATCTGGCCCTGTTGGCGGAGGAGCTCAACCTCTCCGAGGCCAGCCTGGAAAACGCCATTATCCTGCGCAACGAGTTTGGCCGCGACTGGATCAGCCGGCTCTTGAGCCTCTCCAACGCCGAGGTTCAAGAGTTTTGCGAACAGAAGATGGGCAACAAGGCCTCGATCCTGGCCCTGCAGCGCAAGCTGACCCGCCTCGACGACCTCAAGTACATCCGCAACAGCTTGCCCCACAACTACATTGGCGAGATCTTGGAGGCCCTCAGCCGCGGCATCCACGTGGTCATCGAGTTCGGATCCCAGTCCAACCTGCTCTCCTACATGTTGGCAGCCAACGTCATCACCCGCCGCATCCACCAGGCCTATGTGCAGCAGACAGAGCGGTACCTGCAGTCCAAAAATCCCCTCGACCGGCCCCGGCAACTGTGCATCACCATCGAGGAAGCGCACCGCTTTCTGGATCCGCGGGCGGCCAAGCAGACCATTTTCGGCACTATTGCCCGCGAGATGCGCAAGTACTTTGTGACACTGCTGGTGGTGGATCAGCGCCCTTCCAGTATCGACAGCGAGGTGATGTCGCAGTTGGGCACCCGCATCACGGCCCTCCTCAACGACGAGCAGGATATCGACGCTGTCTTTACTGGGGTAGCGGGCAGCCAGAACTTGAAAACGGTGCTGGCCAAGTTGGATTCCAAACAGCAGGCTCTGGTTCTCGGCCATGCCGTACCTATGCCGGTGGTGGTGCAAACCCGACCCTATGACGAAAAGTTCTACGCCCAGATCGCCGATCCCGACTGGTCCCAGGCCGCCGATGCGGAGGTGCTTTGGGCAGCTCAAAAGGCCAAGGAGGAACTGGGGCTGTAGGGAGAGCTTCCCCAGAGGCCAGTCATCAGGCGCAGCAAAAAGCGCCGCAGCGGTGGGAAGAGGATCATTCCTTGCAAGACCAAGCGCCGCAAGACCACTAGGGGCCAGTAGGAGTTGGAGAAAGTGCGGGTAAGTAAATCTGTGAAGAGTAGCACCAGCCAGTTTTCCCAGCGGCGCCGGCGGCCGTAGCGGCACAGGACTTTGACATCTCCCAGATCCTCGTGCCGTCTGTAAGCCTCCAGCAGTACCTGAGCCAAGGCAGCGGCATCGCGGATACCGAGGTTTAGCCCTTGGCCCGCCACGGGATGGCAGTGGTGAGCTGCATCCCCCACCAAGGCCAGGCGGTGCTGATAGTAGCGGCGGCTCTGGCGCAGACGGGCCGGGAAGACTTGGGGCGGGTTCAGCAAGGTAAGGCAGCCGCCCTGGACGCCGTAGTAGCGCTGCATCTCGGCCAAGAAGTCAGCCTGGGGGAGCGCCAGGGTAGCCTTGGCCTGCTCATGGGGCAGGATCCAGACCACTTGGCAGCGATTGCCGGGCAGGGGCAGGATGGCGAAGGGGCCAGCAGGCCAGAAGCGTTCGTAGGCAATGTTTTGGTGATCTTGGGCAGGGGCCACCAGGGCGGTGATACACGACTGCCAGTAGTCCCAGCCGTCGCTAGGGATCCCTGCCCCCTGGCGCACCTGGGAGCGCAGGCCGTCAGCAGCCACCACCAGGGAGGCGGCCAGCCGGCGTCGGCCTTGGGTCGTTTCCAGCTCCACCTCAGCCGCGGCCTTTCCATAAGTGACCCTCTCCACCCTGGCTTCGTAGTAGCAGGTGATCTGGGGATCCGCAGCCACCCGCTCCTGGAGCATCTGCTGCAGCCAGCCATGTTCACCACAGTAGAAAACTGCCGTTTCCCCCACATCCTCCGGCCTAAACGTCACCCGCTGGGGAGCGTTGGCGTCGGTCAGAATCACCTGGGCAAAGGGTGTGATGTGGGGAGCCAGCGCCTCCCACACCCCGATGGCCCGAAAGATGCGGATCGAGAGCGGCGAAAGGGCATAGGCCAAGGGGCGCTGCCTGACTGCCTCAGCCGACTGGGCCTCAATGAGGGCCAAGCGCAGGCCGGATCCCTGCAGGGCACAAGCTAGGGTTAAGCCCGCAATGCCGCCGCCAACGATGATCACGTCGTAGAGGGCGTCCAGAGTCTCCGGAGGGGGAGCAAGGAGCGTCATTGTCTTTTATTGGGTGCTGTAGCCAACTACTTCTGGGGAGGCGGAGTTTGCCGGCGTGGCGGCCCGCACCGCCCGGAACATGCCAAAGCGGCAGAGGCCAGTGCCGAAGGCCAGGCGCATGAGCAAGAAGGTGGGCACCTCCCGCAGCGACTTAATCAAGCCTACCAAGCCAAACTTCAGCAAGCCCTCGGGACGGACAATGCCCTGCCAGATGGAATCCAGCCAAGAAGGAAGGGTCTCTTGCGTCCAGTCGGCGGTTTCCACCTGCCCTTCCACCAGCCCGGTGGCTTGCAACTGTTCAGCAAACCCCTCGATGCTGGAAAAAGCGGGGTGCGACCACTGATCCAACAACTGCCGCATCACCAGCCGCTCCCAGAAGTTGAGGGGCTTTTGACGGTCGTCCCGCTGGTTCCAGTCCGCCACTACCAAGATGCCTCCCGGCTTGAGCACCCGCAGCATCTCGCTGGCGTAGCGGGCCTTGTCCGGCATGTGGGGCCCCGCTTCGATGGACCAGACCACATCAAAGCTGGCGTCGGGAAAGGGCAGATTGAGGGCATCCGCTACCTGAAACCGGACAGGGAGATCGGGGGGGGTGAGCTCTTGGGCCCGCTGCACCTGCTGCGGGCTGATGGTGATGCCGGTTACGACAAAGCCGTAGTCGCGGGCCAAGAGGCGACAACTACCGCCGATGCCGCAACCTACATCCAGCACCGTCGTCCCCGGCGGCAGCCGATCCAGCCCGCCCCAGCGCACCATCTCGTGGACAAAGTCGTACTTGGCTTGGATGAAGTTCTTCCGCCGCGGCGGGGATCCGTAGTGGCCGAGGTGAATGTGCTCGCCCCAGTAGAACTCCAGGATCCCATCGCGGGTCCACTCGTCGTAGGCGCGGGCTACCGATTCAGGAGATCGGTACTTGCGGGCGGTTAGCAGGTAGGCTGCCAGGCCCACGACCAGCAGCAGGACTAGGCCCCAAAAAACCCAAAGTGTCGGATTCATCAGAATGATGTCAATATGGCTGGAGACGACGACGATTATCGTTCCTTCGGTGGCAAGGGGGCAAGCAAGGGATCCCTCCCTGGGTCTGTCGATCCAGCGGAGTGACGAGACAATTCCATCTTGCCCTATTGGCCAGCCGCCAGGCGGGCTGGGGCTGTCGTAGCCCCAAATGGTCGGTTGCCGGCGGAGGGAGCGTTGGCCTGAGGGATCTCGCCGGGGGCTAGGTGGCCTGGAGCTCCTCCCTTAGGCGCTGAGTGGCTGCCACCATGTTCCTCAGGGCAGGGATCACCTCCTCCCAGCGGCGGGTTTTTAGGCCGCAGTCGGGGTTGACCCAGGTTTGTTCTAGCGGCAAGTGGGCCACTCCCAGGCGCAGTTGCTGGAGAATCTGCTCGGTGTCGGGCACCGCCGGGCTGTGGACGTCGTAAACGCCGTTGCCCACCTGGTGGCGATAGCCCGCTTGGGCGATCTGCAGCAAGGTTTTGTTGCTGCTGCGGCTGTTTTCGATCGAGAGAACGTCGGCGTCCAGCCGCTCGATGTGCTCGATGATGTCCCCGAACTCCGAGTAGCACATGTGAGTGTGGATCTGGGTTTCGGGCTTGGCCCCAGCGGTAGCCAGTCGGAAGGCCTCCACCGCCCAGCTTAAGTACTCCGGCCAGCGCTCTTTTTTCAAGGGTAGACCCTCCCGCAGCGCTGGCTCGTCCACCTGTACCATTACGGCTCCGGCAGCTTCTAAGTCGGCCACCTCTGCCCGCAGGGCCAAGGCAATTTGCAAGGCTTGCTCGCGGCGGGAAAGGTCAACGCGGGGGAAGGACCAGTTGAGCATGGTTACCGGCCCGGTGAGCATCCCCTTAACCGGCTTTTGGGTTAGAGATTGGGCCACCTTAAACTCCCGCACCGTCATGGAGCAAGGGCGAGACACATCGCCATAGAGAATGGGGGGACGCACGCAGCGGCTGCCATAGCTCTGCACCCAGCCGTGCTCGGTAAAGGCAAAGCCCTGCAGTTGCTGGGCAAAGTATTCCACCATGTCGGTGCGCTCGAACTCGCCATGCACCAGCACATCCAGGCCAATTTCTTCTTGAATGCGGATGCACCTAGCAATTTCGGCGTCGATAGCGGCCTCGTATTCGGCCTGGGAGATCTCGCCCTTTTTGTACTTGACCCGCCACTGCCGGACTTCGGGGGTTTGGGGAAAAGAACCGATGGTGGTAGTGGGCAGCGGTGGCAGCTTGACCTGCCGGCCTATACGCTGCTCGTAGGGAAGGGAGCGCTGGAAGTCCTGCGCCGTCAGGTTGGCCAAGGCCTGGCGCACCGCAAGGTTGGGGGGATTGAAGTCCTGGAAGGCCTGCCACTGCTGTTCCAGCTTGTTCTGCTGGGCAGCGGTGTCTTCGCCGTTGAGGGTGCGAGCGAGCAGAACCACTTCGGCCAGCTTCTGCTCGGCAAAGCTGAGAACATTCCGCAAAGGCTCTGGCAGGTGGGTTTCCAGAGCAGCGTCGTGGGGCACAAACTGGAGCGAGCAAGAAGGCTGCACCCGCAGGTTGGGGGCTAGGGCTTGCAGCTCTTGCAGAGTGGCCAGAACGGCCTTGGGCTGGATCTGCCAGACGTTGCGCCCGTCCACTACCCCCGCCCCTAGGATCTTATCGGCGGGGAAGCCGTGGGCTCTGACCAGTTCCAGGTTGTGGCCGCGGGTGAAGTCGAGGCTGAGGCCGGCTAGCGGCAGCTCCACCACCCAGGGGTAAGTCTCCCCCAAGTCGTCAAAGTAGGTAACCAAGTGGACAGGGATCCCCAACCGAGCCAGCCGGCGGTAGGTCTGCTCCACCGCTTCCCGGAGACTGTCGCCTTCGCTCGTCACCAAGATGGGCTCATGGACTTGCACTTCCCGGATTCCCAGTCGCTGCAGCTCCTGCAGCAGCTCCTCGTAGAGAGGAAGCAGCTTCTCCAGATCTCCCCGCAACTTGCCAGAGCGCTGGCTTAGAGCAAGAAGGGTAACCGGACTGAGGAGGACGGGGCTGGTGCGGTTTCCTAGGATCCCTTGCGCCCGCCGCACTGTGGCCAGGAAGTCATCGAAATGGGCCTGAGGGATCGCGTCGGCCTCAATTTCCGGCACCAGGTAGTGGTAGTTGGTGTCGAACCACTTGGTCATTTCCAAGGCGGGCAGGCCCTCCCGTCCCCGCGCCATGGCAAAGTAGCGCTCCAGGCCTGATAAGCTCTGAAACCGGGAGGGAATCAGCCCCAGCCAGGTGGCCCAGTCCAAAACATGGTCGTAGAGGGTTTGATCTCCTACTGCAATGTGGTCGATGCCAGCCTGAAGCTGTACCCCCCAGACCTGTGCCTCCAGCTCCTGGAGCGTTGCTGACAAGGCCTCCGCCTCCAGGGTGCCGCTCCAAAAGGCTTCCAGCGCTTTCTTCAGCTCGCGGCGCTTGCCCATGCGGGCATAGCCGAGGGTTTGGGTTTCGATGGCCATAAGGTACTGTCTCCTGAACTGAATTCGGTAAATGGAGGTTGCCGCCAGTTGGCTTTGTACAGCCGGTTGTCATCCAACCTAGGCAGCAAGAAATGGCCGCCGACATGCCTATCGGTGGGATCCCGGCAGAAGGTTTTCTCTAGGCCAGGAAACCTGCTGGAGCTGTCAAGGCGTTCCTCAACCTATCGGCTGGCCCACTCGGCACAGGAGGGTGCTTAGAGGACTCTTTTGCGCAACCAAAGCAAGAAAACGTCCTCCAAGAGTTAGCCGCCCCTGAGCCAACTGCTTAGCTCTCTTGTCCGCGCTTTTGACTTAGTGCCTACGCTCCAAGAGCGTCGAAAATCCGTAAGCAGGCTGATGAAAAAACTTCGGGACGGGAACGGGCCAACGTCAAAATGGGAAGCATATCTGTACCTCGCAGATATGGTGAACTGGGGAAAAACCGCCGGCGGGCATTCTGACTTGCTCAGTTTTGGAGGGGCTGGCTTGCGTCGTCAAGGGCTTTTGCAACAACAACTAGGGATCCCCGATCCAAAACCGGCTCACAGCTGCGGGACAGCGGCAGATTCTCACTGCACTTTCCCCGTTGCCTCTGACGGCTGATCCCCGTCAGAACCGGCAGTAGACTACATCCTACCACCAGCTTGGAGGAGCTAGTAGCTACTCACTTAGACGGGACTGGGCGGATTTGAACCGCCGACCTAGCGCTTAGGAGGCGCTTGCTCTATCCATCTGAGCTACAGCCCCAGGCAAAGAGAGAATGGAGCAAGGGAAACTGGGCAACACCTACCGATCTTAGACCCCCCAACTTAGATTACCAGAAAGAGCCGTCTAGACCTTTGCCTGGAAGCCAGCCGCAGCCGTGGAGGGGATGTTAAGTCAAAGCCCTTTTGCGCTGTCGCGACAGCGCGGAGTCGGAAGTGAGGTGCCGGATTGGCGGCCAGTCTTCCAAGGTATTTTGATACTTCCAAGGTATTTTGACAAAGTATTCTGAATAATATTCTGGCTGGGAAATTAGCGTTGTCTCGGGGGCGCTTTGTCTGACAGTCTGCTGATCCGCAATGCGGAGCTATTGGTGCCGGAAGGGGATCCCTGGCTGGGAGATGTGCTGGTGCGGGAGGGGCGCATTGCCCAAATCGGCCAGAGTCTCTCGGCAAAAAGGGTGGCTAGGGTTATCGACGCGGAGGGCCATACCCTCATGCCGGGGGTGATCGACCCCCAGGTTCACTTTCGCGAGCCGGGCCGGGAGCACAAAGAAGACCTACAGACGGGATCCTGGGCCTGCGCTCGCGGTGGCGTAACCAGCTTTCTGGAGATGCCCAATACGGATCCGCTGACGATCGACCAGGCAACGCTGGATGACAAGTTGGCCCGGGCCGCCAGCAAGTGCGTGGTCAACTACGGCTTTTTCATCGGGGCCACCGCCGATAACCTCAAAGAGCTGCAAACAGTGCAAGGGGCTTGCGGCATCAAGATCTTCATGGGATCCATGCATGGCCCCTTGCTGGTAGATGACCAAGCGGCATTAGAGCGGATCTTTGCCGAGACGGATCCCAATTTTGTTATCGCCGTCCACGCTGAAGATCACTCGCGGATTCAAGCCCGGCGGGCCCTCTTTGCCGGACGTACAGATGTGGCGGTTCACTCCCTGATTCAGGATGAAGAAGCCGCGCTGATTGCCTCGCAACGGGCTTTGGACTTGGCCACCCGCTACCGCCACCGCCTGCACATTTTGCACCTCTCCACCGGACTGGAGGTGGAGCTGCTGCGCCGGCACAAACCCGCCTGGGTTAGTGCCGAGGTCACCCCTCAGCACCTGCTGCTCAGCACCGCCGACTACGCCCGCCTGGGATCCCTCGTCCAGATGAACCCGCCGCTGCGGGATCCGGCTAACCTGAACCAGCTCTGGCAGGGGCTACACCACGGCATCCTTGATTGCATCGCCACCGACCATGCCCCCCACACTCTGGCCGAAAAGGCCCAGCCCTACCCCCACTCCCCCTCTGGCATGCCCGGTGTGGAGACGGCCTTGCCCCTGATGCTGACCGCAGCCCAGCAGGGCCGCTGTACCCTGCGCCAGGTGGTGCAGTGGATGTGCGAGGCGCCGGCCCGCCTCTACGGGATCCCCAACAAGGGGCGGCTGCAGGTGGGCTACGATGCCGATCTGGTATTGGTGGATCGCCACACGCCTCAGCCGGTGCGCCGGGAAGAGCTGCTCACCAAATGCGGCTGGAGCCCGTTTGAGGGCTGGGAACTGGTGGGCTGGCCGCTGCTCACAATTGTGGGCGGGCAGATCGCCTTTCAAAACGGTCAGGTGGATCCCTCGGTGCGCGGCCAGGCGCTAACCTTTCGGCGCTAGGGGGATCCC
>NZ_JANSJN010000009.1:0-19337 GCF_047462555.1 Synechococcus sp. B60.1 | reverse complement strand
AGATCGCCTTTCAAAACGGTCAGGTGGATCCCTCGGTGCGCGGCCAGGCGCTAACCTTTCGGCGCTAGGGGGATCCCCTTCGAGGTTGCACCTTTCAAACCTTTCAAGATGGCGGTTGAACACTGAGCTGCTTCGGCTTCTCCCTGCCTAGGCAAGAGGAGCAGAGCTCCAGATCCCATCTCAGTTTATAGTCTTATAGTCATTTCAAATAGCAATGAAACGGTTCGTTACGTCGTTATTGCTACGCAACGCTGTCGCGAACGCGCCGCTCTAACTCCCCTCTCCCTCTGGGAGAGGGGCCGGGGGTGAGGGCTGGGAGAGGGGCTGGGGGCGAGGATAGTGGCGAGGAATGCTTGGGGAGTGTCTTACGCCCTTTCAGTAAGCTGTGCTACTTTGAAAGCGATAATCGATGATAATCAAGTTGGAAAACACCTAAGGAGCGGCCATGAAAGTTGCCTACGTCTTCATCACTCCTCGCGGCGGCACCTACAAGCTGGGCCAGATGATCCTGCCGCAGCTAGAAGCGGGGGTACACGGCGCGGAAGTGGTGGGCATGTTCTTTTTTGACGACAACTGCTTTGTCTTGCGGCAGGGGGATCCCATTGGCGAGCGCCTGGCCAAGATTGCCGAAGCGCAAAAGATTTTGCTGATGATGTGTGACCTGTGCGCCCTGGAGCGCAACCTGGCGGAAGGGGAACCCAAGTGGTGCGACTCAAAGGGCCAGGGGCGCAAGGAGCCGGGCTATTGCGTTCCCAAGAATGTGGTCAAAGGCGTACAGGTGGGCTGCTTCCCCGACCTCTACGCGGCCTTAAAAGACAACCCACCTGACCAGGTAATTAGCCTCTAACCAACTTAGCTGACGGCTACGGCAGCAGGCGGCTCTTGGCTGGGCTGAGAGCCAATCTTGCGGAAGACCAGCCGCTCGTTGGCCACATCCACCAGGATGCGGTCGCCGGGCAGGAACTCGTTTTCCAGCAGCTTGGTGGCGAGGGGGTTTTCGATCTCCCGCTGGATGACCCGCTTGAGGGGTCGGGCCCCAAACACGGGATCGTAGCCCAGCTCGGCCAGGTAGTCCTTGGCCTCTTCGGTGAGGACAATCTCAATCTGCTGATCCGCCAGCAACTGCTCCACCCGCCGCATCTGCAGGCTGACGATCTGGCGAATCTGCGCTTTGGTGAGGGCGTGGAAGATGATGAGTTCATCCACGCGGTTGAGGAACTCCGGCCGGAAGTGGTGCCGCAGCATGGCCAGCACCTGAGTTTTCATCTCCTCGTAGCGGCTCTCATCGCCCCCGATTTCCAGAATCAGCTCGCTGCCGATGTTGCTGGTCATGATGATGATGGTGTTCTTGAAGTCCACCGTCCGCCCCTGGGAGTCGGTGATGCGGCCATCGTCCAGCACCTGCAGCAGGATGTTGAAGACATCGGGGTGAGCTTTCTCCACCTCGTCAAAGAGCACCACCGAGTAGGGACGGCGCCGCACCGCTTCCGAGAGCTGCCCCCCTTCTTCGTAGCCCACATAGCCCGGCGGAGCCCCAATCAAGCGGGAGACAGAGTGCTTCTCCATGTACTCGGACATGTCGATGCGCACCATCGCCTCGGAGGTATCGAAGAGGAACTCCGCCAAGGCGCGAGCCAGCTCGGTCTTCCCGACGCCGGTGGGCCCCATGAACAGGAACGAGCCGATGGGTCGGTTGGGATCCTTGAGGCCGGCCCGGGCCCGCCGAATGGCAGCGGCTACGGCGGCTACCGCTTCGTCCTGGCCCACCACCCGCTGGTGCAAGTGGGCTTCCAGGCGCAGCAGCTTTTGCTTTTCCGACTCCATCAAGCTGGTGACCGGGATCCCGGTCCAGCGGGAGACGATCTCGGCAATGTCTTCGGGGGTCACCTGCTCCCGCAACAAGGGCTCGCCGTTGGCCTGCAGCTTGGCCAGGTGGGCCTCCTGCTCTTGGATCTGCCGCTCCAGCTCCATCAGCTTGCCGTATTTGAGCTCGGCAGCGCGGTTGAGGTCATATTTTTGTTCTGCCTGTTCAATCTGCAGCTTGACGGCATCCCGCTCAGCTTTGAGGCTTTGCAGCCGCTCGATGGCGTCTTTTTCCATCTGCCAACGGGCACTCAGCTCCCGCTGCCGCTCCATCAGGTTGGCCAGCTCCTGCTCAATTTTGCCCAGGCGCTCCTTGGAGGCGGGGTCGTCTTCCTTCTTAAGGGAGAGCTCCTCCATCTGCAGTTGCATGATGCGCCGGTCAATCTCGTCCAGCTCAACGGGCTTGGAGGTAATCTCCATCTTGAGCTTGGCCGCCGCTTCATCCACCAGGTCGATGGCCTTGTCAGGCAAAAAGCGCTCGGAGATGTAGCGGTTGGAGAGAACGGCTGCCGCCACCAAGGCCGAGTCGCTGATCTTGACCCCGTGGTGCAGCTCGTAGCGCTCTTTGAGGCCGCGCAGGATGGAGATGGTGTCTTCTACGGAGGGCTGATCCACATACACCGGCTGGAAGCGGCGCTCGAGAGCGGCGTCTTTTTCGATGTGTTTGCGGTACTCATCTAGGGTGGTGGCGCCAATGCAGCGCAATTCGCCCCGGGCCAGCATCGGCTTGAGCAGGTTGCCAGCATCCATCGCCCCCTCGGCAGCCCCCGCCCCGACAACCGTGTGCAGCTCGTCAATGAAGAGGATGATCTGCCCTTCCGATTCGGTAACCTCCTTGAGCACAGCTTTGAGGCGGTCTTCAAATTCACCGCGGTACTTGGCGCCGGCAATCAAGGCGCCCATGTCCAGGGCGATCACCCGCCGGTTTTTCAACGACTCCGGCACATCTCCCCGGTTGATGCGTTGAGCGAGACCTTCGACAATGGCGGTTTTCCCCACGCCGGGTTCGCCGATGAGCACCGGGTTGTTTTTGGTACGGCGGGAGAGCACCTGAACGACGCGGCGGATCTCGTCGTCCCGCCCGATCACCGGATCCAGCTTCCCTTCGCGGGCGGCCTTGGTCAAGTCGCGGCCATAGCGCTCCAGGGCCTCGTAGCGGGACTCAGGGTTTTTGTCGGTAACCCGCTGTTTGCCCCGCACTTGTTGGATAACGGGTTTGAGGCGCTCGACGGTCAAACCTAGGGGTGCTAGAACCCGCTTGCCCACCCGCTCATCGTCCAGGGATCCCAAAAGCAAGTGCTCTACCGAAATGAAGTCGTCTTCGTATTCTTTGCGAAACTCTTCAGCCCGATCCAGCGTGGTCTCCAGGCCGCGGCCCAGGTAGAGCTGATCCACCCGCGCCAGCTTGGGCTGCTGGTTGATAAAGCTTTCCACTCTATCCCGCACCAGCCTTGGATCGATGCCGGCCCGCTGCAAAATGGTCTGGGTAAGCCCTCCCTCCTGATCCAGAAGGGAGATCAGCAGGTGCTCGGTTTCCAACTGTTGCTGCTGGTGCCGCCGAGCTACATCTTGGGATTGGACAATGGCGCTCCAGGCTTTCTCGGTAAATTGGTTGGGATTGGTGGGCTGCATAGAAGTTCGACAGGTTTTTTACTACAGTGTATAGGAAGACAGCAGGGGAAGCGGACATCTCAGCCCCCGCTTGGGAAAAGGGATCCCGATAATTCAGGTATCGCCCATTTTGGCCGCGCCAGAGTTCGCAACAACCGCCCCCTTTGCCCTCGATCGATGGAGGGATCCCCGCCTTATTCCTCCTCCTCATAGGGCCGCCCTTCGCCTACCACTGTCAGGTCAATTTGCTGACGGTAGTAATCCACGTTCTTTATCTGCACCTCCACCCGATCCCCCAGGCGGAACTGGCGCCGGGTTTTTCGCCCCACCAGGGCTTGTTTGCGGTACTCGTACCAATCGTTTTTCAGGGTGCTCACCCGCACCAAACCTTCCGCCAAGATGGGATCCACCTGCACAAAAAAGCCGTAGTTCTGGACGCTGACAATCAGGCCGGGGAAGGTCTCCCCCAGGTGTTTCTGCATGAACTCGCACCGCTTCAAGCCCATCAGCTCCCGCTCTGCCTGTTGATGGAGCTGATATCCCGCCTGGATTTTGGGCAGTTGCGCTTGGAGAAAGGCCTGCCACTCCTCATGCACTTTTGGCGGCAGCACCTGCCAATCAATTTGGTCGTAGCCGCCGGGGCCGTGCAGATCCACCACGGTTTTGGAGCGCGGGCTGCGGCGATCCCGTCCTTTGCTCAAGGCCAGGTGCAGAGCACGCAAATTCAGCAAGTCGGCATAGCGGCGCAAAGGGGCAGTAAAAGAGGCGTAGGGCTCTTTGAGGCCAAGGCCAAAATGTCCGAGGGGCTCCTGTAAAGGCTGCAGGCAATACTCGACGGGGGGCAGAGTAGCCAACAACTGGGCCACCAAGGCTGGGCTAGTCCCTGCGGCCAACACATCGGGGGCGGTGATGCGGGCACAGATCCGCTGCCAATCGGCCAGCGTTACGGTCTCCGGCTCCTGCAAGTTCAGATCCAGCTTCATGGCGTTGGCCAGGCGCAGGAAGTTCTGCAGGGCCTCAGCGGTGGGGGGCTTCTGCACGCGAGCCAAAGAAGGGATCCCCAATTGGCGCAGGTGGTGGCCCAGGGTTTGGTTGGCCAGCAGCAGCACCTCGGTCATGAGGGCGTGGGCGCCGAGGCGATCGCTGATCAAAAGGGGGCCGTAGCCGCTCTCGTCAGCGGAGTGGGGGGTGAGCAAATCCAACAGAGGCAGGTCAAAGCCGCCCGCTTGGTGACGTTTGACCCGCAGGATTTGGCTGAGGCGGAGCAGGTTTTGCAGCAGGGCCATCAATTCTGGCACCTCCTCCTCAGGGCCCAGATCTGCAGCGGTGGCCAAGAGGGCCTGCACCTGGCCATAGGAGAGGTGAGCCCGCGACTGCACCAGGCTGGGATGGATCTCGAAGCTTTGTACCACCCCGTCTGAGTCGATGGTTAACAGCAACGAATAGGCCAAGCGCTCCTGCTGCGGCAACAGAGCCAGGCGGCTGTGCACTTCCGGCGGAAAAAGGGGCAGCACCACGCTATCCAGGTAAACCGTGGCGGTGCGCCGCTGCGCCTCCTGCTCCAGCGGGTGATCCGGATCCAGCCAGTGGGCTACGTCGGCAATGTGCACCCCCAGTAGCCAGTGGCCCTCTTCTTGCCGCTGCAGGGAGACAGCCACGTTGGGCTCGAGGCCGTGGGGGTGCTGCAAGTCCAGCGGCTCCAGTGTGATGCAAAACCAATCCCGCAGATCGCGACGGCCCTTTTGGTCGGAGCGGCTCAGCTTTTTGGGCAGGGCGGCTGCAGCTTCTAGCACCGCCGGGGGAAACTCCTGGGGCAGGTCGTACTTGCAACAGACCAGATCTGCATCGATGGACGCCTCCGGGCCATTGCCCAAGATCTTGCGAATCGTGCCCACGGGGGGCAGGTTGCCCAGCGGGTAGCGCTCCACTTCCACATAGGCCACCCGACCTTCCGCCAGCTCGGCAGGGGAGCCCTCCGTCAAGGCCAGCTCGAACAGCAGCCGGTCGTCCAGAGGCACCACCCGGAAACCTTCTTCCGTCTGTTTGAGGCGGCCCACCAGGGTGGGATTGGCCCGTTCCACAACAGCCACCACCTCTCCCTCTGGGCTGCGGCGGCGATTGCCTTCTTTGGTAATCCGGGCTATCACTTGGTCGCCGTTCCAAGCGCCGCTGAGGTTGCTGCCGTGGATGTACACATCCTCTGCCCCCGGTTCATCCCGAACGGCAAAGCAAAAACCCTTGCTGGAACAGCGCAAACGCCCCACCACCAAGGATTCATCCGGCTTACGCCGATAGCGAGGCGGATCCCCTGTGCATTCGAGAAATCCCGCCCGCACCAGACCATCGAGGGCAATCTCAAGCATTTCCTGCGCTTCTGGGTCTGAGGCTGGCAGGAGGGCAAGCAGCACGTCTTTATCGATCCATTGCTCGGCAGGTTGAGAGAAAAAGTGATGAAAAATCCGAGAGAAATCCATTGCGGGTATCGGCAAAAAGGGAAAGAAGCGGGGGGAATGGGAGCCGCGATCGAGGGGCAGGCGCAGCCACTTGG
This sequence comes from Synechococcus sp. B60.1, assembly GCF_047462555.1. Taxonomy (NCBI): domain Bacteria; kingdom Bacillati; phylum Cyanobacteriota; class Cyanophyceae; order Synechococcales; family Synechococcaceae; genus Synechococcus; species Synechococcus sp. B60.1. The sequence goes on along the minus strand of NZ_JANSJN010000009.1, from coordinate 13,315 downwards.
GTTAGTCGCGGTGGCCGGTGACGATAAAGGCTACCCGCTGACCGATATTGGTGCAGTGGTCGGCCAAACGCTCCAGGTAGCGGATCGCCAGCAACATCAACAGGATAGGCTCGATCGATCCCCTGATGTCAGACTGCTGCGCCAACGTATTGTAGAGGTTGGTGTAGTCTTCATCAACGGCGTCGTCTTCCCGCTTCAGTTGTCGGCCCAGCTCGGCATCCAATTCCGTCAGGGCCGCCAGGCTATGGCTGAGCATTTTCTGGCAGCGCTGCATCATCACGCGAATGTGCCTCAGCTCCGGCGGCGGCGGGTAGAGAGCCAAACGCAAGGCCACTTCGGCCAAGTCTTTGGCGTAGTCGCCAATCCGCTCCAGATCCCGCACCAGTTGCATCAGGGCGCTGATCCAGCGCAGATCTTGTGCCACCGGCGAGCGCAAGGCGATCAAGCTAATACAATCTTTCTCGATTTGACGATAAAAACGGTCAATTTGCTTGTCTTGGGAGATGGCCTGTTCGGCAGCGGCCAAGTTCTGCTCAAACAGAGCCTGCTGAGCCAAGACCAGCGATTTTTCCGCCAGCGCCCCCATGCGCAGCACGTCCTGCTGAATCCGCTTGATCTGAAGTTGCAGCTCAGCTTGCCCCATGGCTTTTTCCCCATGGATGTAGGTGGGAGGGAGTGGCTGCCCCCATTAGCGGCTCGCAAAGACAGTCAATTGCACCGGTAGATCTCAATCATGGCAAACTTCTCTTCAAAAAGAGAAAAAAACAGGATGGGGATCGAGGGAGCGGCCAATTTGGGAGAGGATCATAAGGAGGGGGTGCGGGCAGGTGGGGTGTTGTGAGGTTGTCTCCGTCTGGAGGCGTAGGGCTGTGCTGTTGTTCTCGACTGAGAAACTCCGATGACTCGTCCCCCCATTGTCGTGCTGGATGATGATCCCACCGGATCCCAGACCGTGCACAGTTGCCTGCTGCTGACCCGCTGGGATGTGGAAACACTCAAGCTGGGCCTGCAGGATGGCTCGCCAATTCGCTTCATTCTCACCAACACGCGATCCCTGCCGCCGGCCAAGGCTGCCGAGGTGACGCGGTCGGTCTGCCGGGCCCTCAAGCAGGCCATGGGGGAGCTGGGGTGGGAGCGGGCCCTCTTTGTCAGCCGCTCCGACTCGACGCTGCGCGGGCACTACCCCTTGGAAACCGATGTCATGGCGGCGGAGCTGGGGCCTTTTGATGCCCATTTTCTGGTGCCGGCTTTTTTTGAGGGAGGGCGCATCACCCGCGACAGCGTCCACTACCTGCGGGTGGAGGGCCGCTGGGTGCCCGTGCATGAAACGGAGTTTGCCCGCGATGCGGTGTTCGGCTACCACCACAGCTATTTGCCCGACTATGTGCAGGAGAAAACCCAGGGGCGAATTCGGGCTGAGCAGGTGGTGCGATTGACGCTGGAGCAGATCCGGGCCGGCTGTCTGGAGCAGCTTTTGGGTCTAGAGGGGAATGTCTGCTGTGTGGTGGATGGAGAAACCCAAGCGGATCTGGACCGTTTTGCCCAAGACGTTTGGGCGGCTCTGGAGCAGGGGAAGCGCTTTTTGTTCCGCAGTGCCGCTAGCCTCTTGACGGCTCTAGCCCAGTTGCCGCCGCAGCCGGTTCTGCCAGAGCAAATGGGGCAGTTTGTCCGCTCCGACCGGCCAGGGGTGGTGATCGTGGGATCCCATGTGCAAAAGTCCAGCCAGCAGTTGGCCCGCCTGTTGCAGGAGCCAGGGATCCAGGGCATTGAAGTGGAGGTAAAGCGCCTGTTGGAACCGGGGCGGGAAGCGGAGCTGCTGCCGGCCCTCTTGAGCCAAGTCCAGCGCGCCTACGAGCAGGGCCTAACGCCGGTGGTCTACACCAGCCGAGAGGAAGTGAGGTTCGACGGTGCCACCCCAGAGGCTCGCCTGGCCTTTGGAGAGAGGGTTTCTCGTTTGTTGGTGGCCATTGTGCAGGGGCTGCCGGAGGGGATTGGCTATCTCGTCAGCAAGGGCGGCATCACCTCCAACGACACCCTCAGCCTCGGCCTCAATCTGCCGGCCGTGCGGCTGCTGGGGCAGATCTACCCAGGGATCTCCATGGTGCTCACGCCGGCGGATCACCCCCGCTTTCCCAACCTGCCGGTGGTGCTGTTTCCGGGCAACGTGGGCGAGGCGGATACGTTGGTTTTAATCCACCGTCGCCTCCACAGCCGCGGGCTGGTCTAGCCTGGAGGAAATCACCATGGCTGAACTCCTCTCCCCCCCTGAAGCTCTGCCCGCCTTGGAGGCCTGGTGGGGATCCCTGCGGCAGGGGCAGACGGCGTTGCCCGCGGCGGTGGTGCACCGCTGTTCTGAAAGCCTGGGCAGCCGGGATGCCGATGTGGTGATTGCCGGCGGCACCCTGGGGATTCTCCTGGGGGCAGCTTTGGCCAAGCGGGGCTGGCGGGTGATCCTCATCGAGCGGGGGAGCCTGCGGGGGCGAGAGCAGGAGTGGAACACCTCCCGGCAGGAGCTGCAGGTGCTGCTGGAGCTGGAGCTGCTGACGCCGGCCGAGTGGGAGGCGGTGCAGGTGACCCACTACCCCCGCGGCCGCATCGGCTTTGGGGAGGGCCCCACCTGGTGGGTGGAAGGGGTACTGAACGTAGGCGTGGATCCGGTCAGCTTGCTGGAGTTCCTCAAGCAGCATTTCCTGGCCTGGGGGGGCCAAGTGTGGGAGCAGACCGGGTTTCTAGGCGCCACGGTCCACCCCGATGGGATCCGCATCCAGACCACCACCGGCCAGCTCAGCGCCCAACTGCTGCTGGATGCCATGGGGCACCGCTCCCCCATTGCGGCCCAGGCCCGCCAAGGGCAGCCGCCGGACAGTGTCTGTCTGGTGGTGGGATCCTGCGCCCAGGGGCTGCCGGAGCAACCCACTGGGGATCTGTTCTACAGCTTTACCCCCGCCCAGGAGGGCTACCAGCCCTTTTGGGAGGCCTTCCCCGCCCGCGATGGCCGCACCACCTATCTCTTTACCTACTGCGACCGGGATCCCCGCCGACCCAGTTTGGAGAAGCTCTGGCAGGACTACTGCCGGCTGCTCCCTGCCTACCAGGGGGCCGAGCTGGCCCAGATCCGCTGGGTGCGCAAGCTGTGTGGCGTCTTCCCCGCCTACCGCCGCAGCCCGCTACAACTGCCCTGGGATCGCCTTTTGGCGGTAGGAGACAGCAGCGGCAGCCAGTCGCCTTTGAGCTTTGGCGGCTTTGGGGCGATGTTGCGCCATCTGGATCGCCTGCAGCAGGGGATCCACGAGGCGCTGGTGCAGCGGCAGTTGGAGCAGGCGGCCCTGGCCCTGCTGCAGCCCTACCAGCCCAATTTGGCGGTAACCTGGCTTTTTCAAAAGGCGATGATCCCTCCCTTGGGAGAGAAAAACTGGGATCCCAACAGCATTAACCGCCTGTTGAGCAGAGTGTTTGCAGCCATGGTTGCCGCCGGCCCCCAGGTGGTGCGGCCCTTTTTGCAGGATGTGGTGCAGTTTGGCGGCTTGGCCCAGGCACTGTGGGGGGTGATGAGGCAAGATCCAGCCCTGGTGGCCGCGCTTTTGCCCCGGCTAGGGCTGCCGGAGCTGGTGGCCTGGGCGGGCCACTTTGGCGCCCTTGGCCTCTACGAGCTCCTGCAAAGGCTAGCCGACCGCCTGGAAGGGGCCCCGCAAGACTACTTCTGGAACCGGCGGCGTGAGGCCTGGCGCTACGGCTGCGGTCGGGATGGCTGGCTGTAGACCACCACCCCATAGGGCGGCACCTCAACGGGATCCCCTTGGTTTTTTGCCGGCAGGGAGGATCCCTGGCCCAGCCACTTGGCGTCGCCGCTATCTAGAAGCTTCTCCCACCGGCCGTTGGGCCATGGGGCGTAGGTGGCTGCTTGGTCGGAGCTGAAGTTAAACAGGGCCAGAACGGCTTGGGATCCCTGCTGGCGGTGCAGGGCCAGGCCGCTTGGAGCAAACAGCTCCACCCCCACCGAACTCCGCTCCAGGTTTTGCAGCGGCGGCAGGGTCTTGCGCAGGTGAATGAGGGTTTGGTACCACCGCCGCAAGACCTGGTGGTGGCCAGCAGTGCCCAGTTCCCAGTTGAGCTTCGAGCGCAGGAAGGTCTCTTCCGCTTGCGGGTCCGGTACCTCCCCCTGCCAGGCAAAGGCGCTGAACTCGCGGCGGCGTCCCTGGCGCACCGCTTCCACCAGGTCGGGATCCCCGTGGCTAATGAAGTAGAGAAACGGGGCCACCTCCCCATACTCTTCCCCCATAAACAGCAGTGGCAGCATGGGAGCCAGCAGCAGAGCAGCGGCGGCCAACTTCAGGCCAGCGAAGGAGGTGAGCTGGCTGAGGCGTTCCCCCAGCCGGCGATTGCCCACCTGGTCGTGGTTTTGGATGCAGATTACAAACTGGGAGCCTGGCCTAGCGAGAGCGGAATTGCCGTGGCGGCGGGCCCGGTAGCGGGAGTACTGGCCGGAATAGACGTAGCTCTCGCGGTAGGACTTGGCCAGGTGCTCCAATTGGCCAAAGTCCTGGTAGTAGCCTGTCTTTTCTCCAGTAAGCAGGGTGTGAACTGAGTGATGGAAATCGTCGCACCACTGGGCGTCTAGGCCGTAGCCCCCTTGCTCGCGGGGGGTGATGAGGCGGACGTCGTTGAGGTCGCTTTCGGCTACCAGAACCCTGGGCCAGCCCGTGCGCGCCTCCAGGGCCTCCACCCGCTCTGCCAATTCCTGCAAAAAGGGGTGGGCGCTGAAGTCGTAGATGGCATGCACGGCGTCCAGCCGCAGGCCGTCCAGGTGAAACTCCTCTAGCCAGTATTCGGCATTTTGCAGGAAAAACTCCCGCACGCCGTCGGAATAGCGGTCGTCGAAGTTGAGGGCCTCCCCCCAAGGGGTGCGGTACTTGTCGGTAAAGTAGGGGCCAAAGTCCCGCAGGTAGTTCCCCTCCGGCCCCAGGTGGTTGTAGACCACATCCAAAATGACAGCCAAGCCCTGCTGGTGGCAGGCATTGACCAGCGCCTTCAGGCCCGCTGCTCCTCCATAGCTAACCTGCACGGCATAGGGGTAGACGCCGTCATAGCCCCAGTTGCGCTCCCCCGGAAACTGGGCCACCGGCATGAGCTCCAGCCCGTTGACCCCCAGCTCCACCAGTTGCGGCAGGCGGGGGATCAGGGCGGCAAAGGTGCCCTCCGGGGTAAAGGTGCCTACATGCAGCTCGTAGAGGATCCACTGGGAGAGCGGGATCCCCTTCCAGGCTTGATCCTGCCAGTCGAAGTGGGGATCCACCACCCGCGAAGGGCCATGGACGCCGTAGGGCTGGCAGCGGGAAGCCGGATCCGGCCGCTCCACCACCCCCCCTGAGGTGTGCAGGCGGTAGAGGTAGTCCACTGGCCCCGGCGGGATCCCCTCCACTTCACCCTGCCAGTAGCCTTGCCCATCCTGGGTCAGAGGGATGACCTGTTGGACGGGGCTAATGACTTTTAGCTCCACGTGTTCGACCAAGGGCGCCCACACCGAGAAGCGGTAGTGGCCCTGGCCGCAGGGATAGGCGCCAATCCGTTCGACCTGGGAACGCTGAGAGGAAGGGGAACCCTGAAGCACGAAACCCACCTGCACAACTCGGCTTCCACTATAGCGAGGCTTGCTCCCCCAGACATTTGAGGCTCAGGTCTTGGGGTGGGTTGCCGGCTCTTCCCTCTGCCATAGTGGAATTGGCCTTTCGCTGCTCCGTCCCTATGTTTAACTACCCGCCCAGCCATCCGGATCCCACCGTTGTCGATGTCTACCATGGGCAGCCGGTGCCGGATCCCTATCGCTGGCTGGAAGATCTGGATTCTGAGCAGACGCGGGCCTGGATCGAGGCGCAAAACCGGCTAACTTTTGACTATCTGCAGCGGATCCCGGCGCGGCAGCGGCTTCTGGAGCGCCTGACCCAACTTTGGAACTACGAAAAATACAGCCAGCCCTTCAAAGAGGGCGGCCGCTACTTCTACTTCAAAAACGACGGCCTGCAAAACCAGAGTGTTCTCTATACACAAGAGAGCCTGGAGGGCGAAGCCCGGGTTTTGCTGGATCCCAACACGTTTTCGGAAGACGGCACTGTAGCCCTCTCAGGCATTGCCATCAGCCGCGACGGGCGCTACCTAGCCTATGGCCTCTCCCGCTCCGGCTCCGACTGGCAGGAGTGGAAGGTGCGGGACATCGAAACTGGAGAAGACCTGCCGGATCACCTGCGCTGGATTAAGTTCTCTGGGGCCAGCTGGACACGGGATGGGCAGGGATTTTTCTACAGCCGCTACGACGAGCCACCCCCCGGCAGCGAGTACGAAAGTACCAACTACTTCCAAAAGCTCTACTACCACCGCCTCGGCACCTCCCAGTCGGAAGATGTCTTGATCTATCACCGCCCCGACCAAAAAGAGTGGGGCTTTGCTGGCGGGGTTACCGAAGATGGCAACTACCTCATCATCTCCGTCTGGCGGGGCACGGATCCCAAAAACCTCCTCTTCTACAAAGACCTACGGGATCCCAACTCGCCGGTGGTGGAGCTCATTTGCGAGTTCCAGGCCGAGTACAGCTTTGTTGGCAACGACGGCTCCCGCTTTTGGCTGCTGACGGACTTCCAGGCTCCGCGGCGGCGACTGGTGGCCCTTGATCTCGACAACCCAGGGCACCTGCAAGAGGTGATCCCTGAGGCTGAGGAGACCCTGCAAGGGGTTAGCCTCATCCACAATCAATTTGTTGCCTTCTACCTCAAAGACGCCCACACCCAGATCAAGACCTTTGCCCTAGACGGCACCTACCAGGGGGAGATCCCTCTGCCGGGTCTGGGATCCGCCAGCGGCTTTGCTGGCAAGCGCTACGACACTGAGACCTTCTACACCTTCACCAGCTTCACCACCCCGCCCACCATCTACCGCTACGACTTCACCACTGGCGGGAGCACCCTCTTTCGCCAACCGCAGGTGGATTTCGATCCCCAAGCCTATGAGGTGCAGCAGGCGTTCTACGCCAGCAAAGACGGCACCCGCATTCCCATGTTCCTTGTCCACCGCCGCGGCCTAGCGCGGACAGGGGATCACCCCACCTTGCTGTACGGCTACGGCGGCTTCGGCATCTCTCTGACCCCCAGCTTCTCGGTGGGCCTGGTGGCCTGGTTGGAGATGGGAGGGGTCTACGCCCAGCCCAATTTGCGCGGCGGCGGCGAATATGGGGAAGCCTGGCACCAGGCGGGCACCAAGCTCAACAAGCAAAAGGTCTTCGACGACTTCATCGCCGCGGCTGAGTGGCTAATCGCCCATGGCTACACCAACCCCTCGAAGCTGGCCATCGCCGGCGGCAGCAACGGCGGCCTCTTGGTGGGGGCCTGCCTGACCCAGAGGCCGGATCTCTTTGCCGCGGCCCTGCCCGCTGTGGGGGTGTTCGACATGCTGCGCTTCCACAAGTTCACCATCGGCTGGGCCTGGGTCTCGGAGTACGGATCCCCGGACAACCCCGAGGAATTCAAGGCCCTCTACGCCTATTCCCCCCTGCACAACCTCAAACCCGGCACCGCCTATCCCGCCACCCTGATCACCACAGCGGATCACGACGACCGGGTGGTGCCGGCCCACAGCTTCAAGTTTGCTGCTGCCCTGCAGGCGGCACAGGGGGGATCCCAGCCCATCCTCATTCGCATCGACACCAAAGCCGGCCACGGGGCCGGCAAGCCCACCAGCAAGCTCATTGAAGAGACCGCCGACCGCTGGGCCTTTTTGGTGCAGGTGCTGGGGATCCAGACAGACTAGCGATGCTGCGCCGGCACAGCCCTAGGCCCCAGGCCCACCCGACCGGCATAGACTGCCGCTTCCCCCAGCTCGTCTTCGATGCGCAGCAGTTGATTGTATTTGGCAATGCGCTCGCTGCGGCAGAGGGATCCGGTTTTGATCTGGCCGGCGCGGGTGGCCACCGCCAGGTCGGCGATGGTGGTGTCTTCTGTTTCGCCGGAGCGGTGGCTGATGATGGTGCGAAAGCCCGCCTGAACGGCCAGTTGCACGGTTGAGACGGTCTCCGTCAGCGTGCCAATCTGGTTGAGCTTGATCAAAATGGCGTTGGCGGCGCCGCTGTCGATGCCTTTCTGCAGCCGGGCTGGGTTGGTCACAAACAGGTCGTCCCCCACCAGTTGCACCCGCGATCCCAGCCGAGCAGTCATGGCCTGCCAGCCGGCCCAATCTTCCTCCGCCAGCCCATCCTCTAGAGAGACGATGGGGTAGTTGGCCAGCAGTTGTTCGTAGTAGTCCACCATCTGCTCAGCACTGCGGGCTTTGCCCTCAAAGTGGTACTGTCCATCCTGCAGCAGCTCGTTGGCGGCCACGTCCAAGGCCAAGGCAATGTCTTCCCCCGGCTTGTAGCCCGCCCGTTCAATGGCCGTCATCAACAGATCCAGAGCCGCTGCGTTGGAGGGGAGATCGGGGGCAAACCCGCCTTCGTCCCCCACCCCAGTGGACAGCCCCTTCTGCCGCAGCAGTTGTTTTAGCGCTGCAAACACCTCCGCCCCATAGCGCAGCGCCTCGCGAAAGCTAGGTGCCCCGCTAGGCACCAGCATGAACTCTTGGATATCGAGGTTGTTATCGGCGTGGGCACCGCCGTTGAGTACATTCATCAGGGGTACCGGCAGCAGGTTGGCAAAGGGTCCACCCAGGTACCTGTACAAGGGCAGACCCACTGCACTAGCAGCCGCCTTAGCCGTGGCCAAAGAGACCACCAAGATGGCGTTGGCTCCCAGTTGCGACTTGTTGGGGGTGCCATCCAGATCGATCATCAACTGGTCGATGCGGGCCTGGTTGAGGGCATCTTCTCCCTGCAGCTCCGACTGGATGGGGCCAAGAATGTTTTCCACCGCCCTCAGCACGCCCTTGCCGCCGTAGCGCTTGGGATCCCCGTCCCGCAGCTCATGGGCCTCAAAAGTGCCGGTTGAAGCACCACTGGGCACCTGGGCCAAGCCGGTGGCCCCATTGGCCAGGCCCACCAAAGCTTCTAGGGTCGGTTGCCCACGGGAGTCGAGAATCTCATGGGCGGTAATCCACTCGATGGCCGTTTCCACAGTTGCACCTCAGCAATTGGCTAGACAGTTCTGGCCAAAGCCAGATTGCCAATAGACTAGTGGATTTTCGCCCCCGGATCCCTTTGGCTTCCGGAAAACTTTAACGGGCACAGGCGGCACCGCTCTCTCGGCCTGGGCCGCGCATGGGCTCAGAGCGCCTGAGCTGTTGGCTGTTGAGGTGCTTTCCAAGGGGTTGTTTCGCCACCCGCTTGCGGGGACAATGGCTGGGATCCATCTAGGCCGGCGGGAAAAGCCAGAAAGCTCGCTGCCCAAAGAGAGGCCAATCCCAGCATGAACATCTGGAGAAGACGACGCAGCGGACGACGGATAATTGTGAGGTGGCCCAAGTTCTGACTATCTCCTGCAAGCTCAAGGTATCTGCTTTGCAAGCCGTGAAGCGAGAGGCAACTTTGTCTGCTTTTGCACAAGCACTCCTCGCGCCAGCGGGCCGGAGGCCTTACTGGGTCAACCAAAACACGCCAGAGAAGATAGTCAACGCCGTCAAGCTTCAATCTCTTTGCTACCGCGAAATTCGTACCCGCTTTGGGCTATCCAGCAACTTAGCCCAACAGGTATGCAGAAGGTTGGCCGGTGCCCGCAAGGTTGCCCAGCAAAAGAATCGTCCAGTTAAAGCGTTCAAGTCTGGCTTTGTTTTTGTTACCTACGATGCCCGAATCTTCTCTTTCCGTGAGAGGGACTGGACAGTATCGCCGACCACCGTTGAGGGACGCGAGCGTTTTGAGCTGGATGTTGGCTCCTACCAGTGTGGGATGTTAGCAGGCACCAATCCCAAATCGGCCACGCTCATCAAACGCCAAGACGGTTCTTACTACATCCAGATTTGCGTGGAGTCTGAGGTGCCGGAACCGGAGCACGCCGTCAAAGCAATGGGCGTGGATTTAGGTAGGAGAGATATTGCCCACACCTCTGAGGGGGATAACTGGAATGGACAGCAGTTGAACCAGGTCAGAGACCACTACTCCCGGTTGAGAGTGGCTCTGCAACGCAAGGCCAGTAGGGGCACACGCAGCACTCGGCCGAGGAGAAACAGTGCTAGAGCTTGCCTCAGGCCTTGGCTACACGGCTATTCAATTGGCAAAGCGCTGAGGAAGGGAGTTAGAAGCCACTGCTGACCTTGCTTTTGTCCTGACCTTATTAAAGGCAAATTAAGAACGCCGCCTTTTACTCAGCCAGCCGGTTAGCATTGCTAAAGCAAACATTCCCAGCAGAGCAAAGCCCAGCAGCCACCTTCCCTGCTCTAGGATCCCTGCCCCCAGAGCTACTACTGGGGGTGTAGAGACGGCAATGCCCAAAGCTAGCGCGAGAAGAAAGTTCTGCCATTTCATTTGAGTTAGGCCGGCAGCGTAGGCGACAAAGTCGAATAGGCCCGTCATTAAAAACCCGGCCGTAAGGAAAATATTGTTTTCCAGATAGTTGGCTGAAAGGGCATCGACTTTATACATCCATTGTCGCCCAACCATTCGCTGTACTAGGCCTCTACCAAACTTTCTGGCCAGGTAAAAGTTAAGTGTACAAGAGGTAAAATCGGCAATTGCAATGTAAAGGATTCCTGCCCCAAATCCAAAGAGTGCTCCTGCCAGGATGGAGTAAACAGTGCTAGGTATGGCAGGAATAATAATACTCAAGGAGCGTAATCCGATCAGAGCAAGGGGTGCCCATGGGCCTAGTTTTGCTATAAACTCTCGAGTTGTGTCTGGATCTAAGCGACGGGCCAGCAAGATAGCAGCTACCAGGACAACAAGCAACAACAGCAGTGAGAGGATATCCTTCCTTTTCCTAGAATTGGTTCTGCTGCTGGAGGGTAGCTTTTCTGAGGAGGTAGGAGACGATCCTGCTGACTCGCCAAAGGCAGTGCCGGGGGGATAGTAGAGCTCATTCCTCAAAATCCAGCCTGTTTTTTGCTGTAAGTAGGCATGCGTGCTCAGTCCCAGGTGCCTTGCTTCTTCGGCCACAGTTTTATAGTCTAGGCCCAGTAGCTTGCAAAGCTCTCTTTGTCGAATACCTGAAGGTGGCTGCATAGGGCAAAGGAACACCAAGGGTTTCTACTTTCTCTGCCAGATACTTGAGGTTTTCAAGGAGTGCTTGAAACAGGTATGATTTCCATAGGCTTTGTTTTGCTAGTATAGAAGGTGTTGCATGTTTTGATCTTTAGAGGTTGACAATGATCTTGTGTATTAGCGATGTTCTCAGTTTAGCAGAATTGCAACAAACCTTGGCCATTATATCCGATGCTGAATTTGTAGATGGCGCCCTGACGGCTGGCTGGAATGCCAGGCTTGTCAAAAATAATAGGCAGATTCCTAAGGGATCCCTCCAGCACCAGAAGATTCAGGAGATTGTCTTTGCAGCTCTAGAGCGCAATTTGCTGTTTCAGATGGCTGCTCGGCCCAAGCTCATTCATTCTATTTTGATTAGCCGCTACGAAGCGGGCATGTCTTACGGCACTCATACCGACGATGCGCTTATGGTTGATCAGCGTCAGCTTATGCGTACAGATATTTCCTTTACCCTATTTCTGAGTGCCCCCGAAGACTATGACGGTGGTGCGCTAAAAATTGAGAGTAGCGAAGGAGAACGAGCCTACAAGCTGCCGGCGGGCGCCTTGATTCTCTATCCTGCTTCGACCTTGCACCAAGTTGAGCCTGTAACCCGCGGGATCCGCTATGCTGCCGTCAGTTGGGTTCAAAGCCTAATTAGGGATCCGCAAGAACGCGAGATCCTCTTTGATTTAGAGACTGTGCGGCTGCAGATGTTTCAGGAATCGGGCAAGACACGCCACTTTGATTTGGTCTCCAAAGTTTACGCGAACCTGCTGCGGAAATGGGCGGAGCTCTAGAGGGATCGAAGAAAATAGAGCAGGGCTTCTCTGTCTTCAGCAGCCATATTTTTAAAGATCTCGCGGGAGCGTTCAGCTTCTCCCCCATGCCAGAGAATGGCCTCCTCGAGGCTGAGAGCGCGGCCATCGTGCAAATAGCCGGAGTAGGGCAGAACTGTCTGCGACAAGCCGATGCCCCACAAAGGGGGGGTGCGCCATTCTCGGCCCGTAGCCTCAAAGTCAGGGCGGCCATCTGCCAGTCCTTCGCCCATGTCATGCAACAGCAAATCGGTGTAGGGGTGGATGACTTGGTTGGCCAGGGCAGCGATCTCATGAATGCCGGTGTGCAGCTCTGGTCGGTGACACTTGGCGCATTGGGCTTGGACGAAGAGCTTTTCACCTTGCTGAACTTGGGGATCCTGCCAAAGGACGCGGCCAGGCACAGCCAGGGTTTGCACGTAAACGGTTGTCGCTTGGAGAGTGTCCTCGTCGATATCTTGGCTGCCATCGGCGGCCGGAAAAAGAGGATTCGTGACACCCATGTCGTTGGCGTAGGCGGCCGCAGTTTGTTGCCTGAGGTTGGGGGTATTGGCTTTCCAACCAAACCGTCCCAGCACCAGACGCTGCTGCTCTTGATCCCAAACAGAGTTGGGGCGGCCAGAGATGCCATCCCCATCAGTGTCGTCGGGATCGGCTGCTTCTAGGATTGCAGACTCGGGAACTGCTTCCAGTAGGCCCGCTCCAAACACCGGCTGGGGGATCCGCAGGGAGATGAGGACAGGCTCAATCGGCGATCCCTCCAGAGTCAACAGCTTCACAACAGGAGAACGAAGCCTGTAGGTGGTTCCGTCGGCGTACTGTCCGGTCTGCTCTACCCAGTGCAACTCCACCTTGGCCTCTGGCCGATAGCCTCGAACGGCCTTTTCTTGAATCTGCGTGCCGATGCCAGGCACAGGGGGAGTGTTGCCATAAGGAGCCATGGCCTCCCATCCAAAAGGCGGGGGATCCCCACTTCTATCCAGGGATCCGACCTGGCTCACCCTAACCACCCGCTGTCCTTTCTCGGGTAGACCGCGGCCGTTTTTGACATGACAACCGGCGCAGGAGTTGTTGTTGAACAGAGGTCCAAGGCCGGGGTTAACAGGCGCTGGAGCCGCTACAAAGTTGGCCTCAAAGGCAATGTCCCCCAGGGCATGCAGCCTGGCCCAGCGGGGATCCAAATTGGGGGCCGGCTGCTCGTAGGCTGTTGAGGTGCGGTTCCAAAGGGTTGTTTCGCCACCCGCTCGCGGGGGCAATGGCTGGGATCCATCTAGGCCGGCGGGAAAAGCCAGAAAGCTCGCTGCCCAAAGAGAGGCCAATCCCAGCATGAACATCTGGAGAAGACGACGCA
>NZ_JANSJN010000008.1:0-44281 GCF_047462555.1 Synechococcus sp. B60.1 | reverse complement strand
GGCAGAAGAAGAGACAAAAGCTCTGCTGTCAAGCGGGTGAGGAAACCCCACCCGCCTACGCGGTGGGGTAGTTCATTTCTGAGGTGTTGGGCCTTGTGGGGTGGGGCGATGCGCTTGGCCAGAACCGCTAAGGTAGGAATCCCGTTGACGAAGAGATACTGGCCTGCCCTGCTCCCCCTAGGCCGAAACCACCCGTGTCCGGCTCTGGGTAGCCGCGAGCACTATGGGTAATACACTCCTCCTGGCTTTTTTGCTTCTCCTCTCAGGGGCCTGCTCCGGGGCGGAAACCGCCATCACGGCCATGGACAACTTGCGCTTGGAGTCCCTGATCGAAGAACAAGGGGATCCACAAGGCCTCTATCGGCTGGCGCAACAACAGCGATCCCGGCTGATCACCACCTTGCTGCTGGTGAACAACTTCGTCAACATTGGCATCGCCGCCCTGGCCACCACCATCTCTATTGAGCTACTGGGATCCCAGTTTGGAGCTTTGGCCGCCACCGTGCCCACCACGATCCTGGTGCTCCTGTTTGGAGAAGTAGCCCCAAAGTCCCTGGCGGTGAGTCATCCCCTGGGGGTGTTCCGCTGGGTGGTGCGGCCTGTTCATGTCCTCTCGGTGCTGCTGCGCCCTTTTACCGACGCCTTTGAATGGATTGTCAGCAGACTCTTTAACCTGTTAGAGCTCTCGCCGCTGACGGCCACCGCTTCCCTCAAGGATTTGGAGCTGCTGATCGACGTGCTGGGGCAGCGGGGGCTGCTGGATTGGCAAAAGCGGCGCCTGTTCCGAGGCGCCTTGGCTTTGGATTTGCTCCAGGCGGGAGATGTGGCCAAACCTAGGGTAAAAATGGAGACCATCTCCCACGATAAAACCCTGCAGGATGTGGTGAAGCTCTGCCTGGAAACAGGCTACTCCCGCATCCCTGTGCAAGGAGAATCCAAAGACGAGATCGTCGGCGTCATTCACCTCAAGCAGGCTCTGCGCTACCTGGAGCAAAAGGGCAACGCTGAGGTCACCAAGGCCATGTCTCCGCCTTTTTTTGTGCCCGATACCAAGCGTGTCAGCCTGCTGCTCAAGGAAATGCTGCGCTCCCGCCAACACCTGGGGATCGTGGTGGATGAGTTTGGCGGCACCACCGGCTTGATCACGCTGGAGGACATTTTGGAAGAGCTGGTGGGAGATATCTACGACGAAAGTGATCTCTCCCCCCTGCTGCTGCAGCGACAACGGCGACAGCGCCCCTCCTCTTCTGGATCCCCCTAAGGGAGGCTGCTAGCCAGCTTCTGCAGAGTCTTGGTTGGCTTCGGGGGAGGGGCCCGGATCGGCGGGGTAACGGGCAACAAAAAAGATCCAGAAGCTGTGGATCCCTACGCCCAGACCCCACCCGCCCAATAGAGGCAGCAGCCACGGCCAATCGGCTCGGTACAACTGCTGGAAAAACACCAGTCCCGAGGCACTGCAGAGAAAAACCGCCAGATGGGCCGCGTAGGTGTAACGGTCATCCAGCTTGCGAAACTCAGGATCCCGACGGGAGGGCTTGCGGGGCCAGCGAGGTGGCATGGCAAAACTGGGCAGTTAAAACCTTCTTTACTGTAGAACAACCCTGGACAGGGATCCCTGCGGCTCGGGGCCTAACCCCAGTGGGTTGCCCGGCGTCTGCTTTCCAAGTTTAGGAGGTTGGGTGGGGCCGCTCCCGCCAGCGGCAACTGGGGGGATCCGTTTCGCCGGGCTGGGTGGCAAACTCCAGCGGCCCGTTTTCGGTGTATAGGTGCAGGTCGAACCAGAAGGTGGATCCCTGTTCCAGCTTGCTTTCCAGGCAGATGCGGGTGTAGTGCTTCTCCAGAATGTTGCGCACAATGGCCAGGCCCAGGCCGGTGCCCTCCAAAGTGTGGACGCGGTTCTCGACGCGGAAAAAGCGGTCGAAGATCCGCTCTTGATCCTCCGGGGCGATGCCGATGCCCGTATCGGCCACCGCCACCCGCACCGCCTGCGGGGATCCATCCGCCTGCACCACCAGGTGGGCATGCACCGTCACCAGACCTCCCGACGGCGTGAACTTGAGAGCGTTGCCCAAAAGATTGGTCATCACCTGCAGCAGCAGATCGTAGTTGCCCCACACCAGGGGCAGATCCGGATCGACAAACTTGCGCAACTGGATCCCTTTGTCGCGGGCTTGCAGGTGGTGGGTGCGCAGGGTCTGCTCGATCACCGCCGCGATATCGACGGCCTCGAAGTGGTACTGCTTGCCCGACTCCAGACGCGACAAATCCAACACATCGTTGACCAAGCGGGTGAGGCGATCGGTTTCGCGGTTGGCAATTTCCAGATAGTCCAGCCGCTCCTCTGGCGACATCTGCTCGCCGTACTCGTAGAGGGTCTCGATAAAAGACTTAATACTAAAGAGGGGGGTACGCAGCTCGTGGCTGATGTTGCTGATGAACTGGGCCTTGGCCTCGTTGAGCTCCACCTCGCGGGTGATGTCCTGTACCGTCATTACAATCCCCTTGAGGTTTTGCCGCCGCGGGTCGGATACCGGCGACAGCAGGATGCGAACGACGCGCTTGATGGGGCCGCTGAGGTTGACGCGAATTTCCTCTGCCTCTTGATCCCCGCGGGCAATTTGCATCAGGGGGCGGGCCAACTGCTGCCGCAGATCCTCCGGCAACAGCTCCGGCAAAGGCTTGCCCAAGACGGGATCCCCTTCCCAGCCGAACATGCGAGAGGCCGCCGGGTTGAGCAGCAGCACCCGAAACTCGGCATCCAACAAAATGGCGGCATCGACGATAGAGAAAACCAACGTCTCCAACTTGGCTTTGGCGGCGGCCAGTTCTTCGATGTTCTGCTCTTCGTAGCTCTGCAGCCGCTCCGCCATCTCGTTAAAGCTGTCGATGAGCTGGGCCAGCTCTCCCCCAAAGGGCAGGTCGATGCGCTGCTTGAAGTTGCCCTTGGTGATCTCCTGGACGCCCTTGACCAGTTCTTTGATGGGGTAGGTGATGGTGAGGGCATTGACCACGGATCCCAGGATGGCCAGAACCCACACTGCCAAAAACACCCCAATCGAGACCTCCCGCGCCAGTTGCGTGGAGCGCACGAGGGCGGGGTTGGGGTTGATGCCGAGGCCAAGGGTGCCCAAAAAGCGGCCCTGATGATAGATGCCGACAAAAATGTCCGTCACCCGCCCGGCGGGGGTGAGGTGGGTGCGCACCAGCGGCTGGCCCTCGGCAGGCGGGCGGTTGTCCGGCAGTTGGATGCGGCGGGTAAGGCTGAGGGAGGTTTTCACCTCCTGGTTGGAAAACGGGATCCCGTAGTAGATGTTCCCTTCCGGGTCGGCGTAGAGCAAATAGCGGATGCTGCTGGTGCTCTCAAAATATTGCCGCGACAGTTGGGCCACTTCGCCGATGCGATCTTCGGCAATCAGGGGAGCGACATTGGCTGCCAACAGCAATCCCAGATCCCGGCCAAAGCGGGCCTCGTTGAAGCGGGCATCCTGCTGCACAGTGCTGATGGCCCAGAAGGTGAAGCTGCTCACCACCAGCGAGACCACCAGCGTGGCCACAAAGAGCAACTGGGTCTCCAGGCGCAGCTTGTGTTTCCAGCGCGCCCACCAGCGCCGCAGGGATCCCCAAAAGCCCCCTCCCCTTGTCGGCTCCGCAGTCTCCCCAGGTGAGGGCTCTGGAGGAGAAGAAGCTGACTCAGGCGATTGGACGTTGACAAGGGGCTCGACAGTGCTGACAGGAGACATGAACCCGACGTAACAACCCTGGAGAACGCTGTCGCCACCATTTTGACATGGCTGCCGACAGGGTTAAGAAAGGGTTAGATTTTCTGAAAAGATTGTTACAACAGAAGGGACACGCCTAGATCTCCAACTAGGGATCCTAAAGGCGCAAAAGGAAATGCTTCTAGAGGGGTTGCAGGCCTAGCTTCTCAAGCAAAGCCGCATCGGCGGCCGAGCCTGGGTTAGGCGTGGTCAACAACTTTTCGCCGGTGAAGATGGAATTGGCGCCTGCTAAGAAGCACAGCGCCTGGTCGCTCTCGGACAGGTTTTTCCGCCCTGCCGAGAGCCGGATCTGGGCTCTGGGCAGCAGCAGCCGAGCCGTGGCGATGGTGCGCACCAACAGCAGCGGATCGGGAGGGGGAAGCTGGCCCAGGGGCGTGCCAGCCACCGGCACCAGCGCGTTGATAGGTACCGAAGTCGGCGGGGGCGTCAGGTTGGCCAAAACATGCAGTAGGGCGATGCGGTCTTCGTCGGTCTCCCCAAGGCCGACAATGCCGCCACAGCAGATCTGCAGGCCGGCTGCCCCCACATGGGCCAGAGTCTCCAGGCGATCCTGGTAGGTGCGCGTCGTGATGATGCGGGGGTAGAACTCCGGCGAGGTGTCCAGATTGTGGTTGTAGGCCGTCAGCCCAGCCGCCGCCAACTGCTGCGCCTGAGCAGCCGACACCATCCCCAAAGTGACACAGGCTTCCATCCCCAGCTCGCGCACCGTGCGCACCATCTCCAGCACCCGCTCAAACGCCTCCCCTTCCGGGGCTGACCGCCAAGCAGCGCCCATACATAGCCGGGTGGCACCGGCTTTTTGAGCAGCCATGGCCTGCTCGCGCAGCGAATCCAGGGAGATCAAGGGGTAGGTCTCGATCCCTGTCGAGTAGCGGGCGCTTTGGGGGCAATAGGCGCAGTCTTCCGGGCAGCCGCCCGACTTGATGTTGACAAGGGCGCAGAGTTGAACCCGGTTGGGAGGGTGGTGCTGTCGGTGCACCGCTTGCGCCTCGAACACCAACTGCAGCAGCGGCCGATGGTAGATTTCGCGAACGTACTCCAGAGCAATGGCCATGCCGGCAATGTCCAAAACTCCCTAAAAGCTTGCCAGCGCTCTTAGGCTTGGTTAGGATGTAAAATCCGTGCTTTGGGAAGGCGAACCCGTCTCGCTTAGGAACTCAACAATGATAACCCCAGAAGCAGTGGCCAAAGGCCCTATCAGCCAATTTGTTGAGCATCACTTTCGCCACTTTAACGCCGCCGCCCTGGTGGATGCGGCCAAGGGCTACTGTGCTCACCTGGAAAAAGGCGGCAAGATGATGGTGACCTTAGCCGGTGCCATGAGCACGGCAGAGCTGGGGCTCTCCCTGGCCGAGATGATCCGCCAGGACAAGGTGCACGCCATCTCCTGCACCGGCGCCAACCTGGAGGAAGACATCTTCAACCTCATCGCCCACGACTTCTACGAGCGGGTGCCCAACTACCGCGACCTCAGCCCGCAGCAGGAGCAGGAGCTGCTGGAGCGGCACATGAACCGGGTAACGGATACCTGCATCCCGGAAGAAGAGGCAATGCGGCGCCTGGAAAAAGCTCTGCTGGAAGAGTGGATCGCTGCCGACCAGGCCGGGGAGCGCTACTTCCCGCACGAGTTCATCTACCGCATCCTGCGCAGCGGCCGGCTGGAGCCCTACTACCAGATCAATCCGCGGGATTCCTGGGTTTACGCGGCCATGGAGGCCAACTTGCCCATCTACGTGCCGGGCTGGGAGGACTCCACCACCGGCAACATGTACGCTGCCCACTGCATTACTGGTGAGATCCGCCATGTCCACACCGTCCGCACGGGCATTGAGTACATGATCCACCTGGCGGACTGGTACACACGTACCTCGGCAGAGTGCTCCATCGGCTTCTTCCAGATTGGCGGCGGCATTGCTGGCGATTTTCCCATCTGCGTGGTCCCCATGCTGCACCAAGACCTGGGCCGCAAAGGGATCCCCCTGTGGGGCTATTTCTGCCAGATCAGCGACTCCACCACCAGCTACGGCTCCTACTCGGGGGCAGTGCCCAATGAGAAGATCACCTGGGGCAAGCTGGGGGTTGACACACCTAAGTTCGTCATCGAGTCGGATGCTACCATCGTGGCGCCTTTGATTTTTGCCTGGGTGCTGGGGTGGTAGAATCCCGCTTCAGGATAGACGATCAGCGAGGCTGGGGCTGACCTGAGGTAGGACGGGGCCATTGGGAGAGCAGAATCGCAGCTTCCCAGCGCCTCATGTCCTGGGCAATGCGCAGGGGGGTGAGGCCGTAGCCGTCCGGCTCGTCAATCTCGGAGCCATGCTCCAGCAGCAGCCGCACCACCTCGGGGTTGCCCGACCAAGCGGCAAAATGTAGGGGCAGGCCGCCGGCCCCGAAGCGGGCATTGACGTTAGCACCTCCCTCGAGCAAAGCCTTGGTCACTTCAGGATTGCCCAGGCGGGCAGCTTGGTGGAGGGGGCTGGCTCCGCCGCGATCTAACCGGTTGGGATCCGCCCCAGCGGCCAGCAAAAGGCGGGTGTTGAGGCCACTTTCGACGAAGAACAGAGCCGTCTTGCCCCGCTCCTCGACGACATTGGCGTCTTTCCCCAGCCAGAGAGCCAGTTGCAGCCGCAGCGGGTTGGCGGTGGCCAGGACTTGCGGATCTTCTGGCAGGGAGTAGCCGTAGAACCCCAGCCCCCCTACCAGCAGGGATCCCAGCCCGGCACCCACAGCCCACCACCTACGCTCCATGGCCCTACTCCTCAAAGAACAGGATGGCGATCCCTTGGCTGGGCAGGGCCTGGGCCGAAAGCAGCAAGGGATTACTGAGGGCAGGTTGCACAGCAGCAGCGGGAAAGAGGCGCAAAAACGCTGCTAAAGGTTGCAGCTCGCATTGGGACGCCTCGGCGGCGGCGGTGCGATACATAGTCGGGATGACCAACTTGGGCTGCAGCGCTTCGATGGCCGCTTTGGCCGCCTCGGGATCGTAGTTTTTCGGCCCACCCCCCACCGGCACCAGCAAGAGGTCAGGGCGAGCCAGCAGGATGGACTGTTCCCGGCCAATGGGCTGCAGGGCCCCTCCCAAATGAACAATGTCGATCCCGGCCATGCGCCAGCGCCAGCCCACGTTGAGGCCAAAGCGAGGGCCCCGCGGCATGCGCACCCCCTGCACGCGGATCCCATCGATGACGTAGTCCCCGGGCTGAAACAGCACTTTAGGGTTGCCGGGCACCACGTCCAGGGCCCCTTCGTCCAGGAGGCGGCTGCTGAGCAGCACCAGGTCGGCAGCAACCCTGGGCGCAGGATAGCCAGCCGTGCAGCCCCCTGGCCGAAAGGGGTTGACCAGAAAGCGCTTCCCCTCCCCCTCGAACAAAACGCAACTGTGGTGCAGCCAGGTCAGTTGCAAGCTCTGGGAGGTGAACTCCAGGGATCCTCCTGGGGAAGGGGCCGTTTGAGCACCTACTCGCTGACCCCCTACGGCAAGGGATCCCAGCAGGCTAGCGCTGGCTTGCAAAAGCTGGCGACGCTTCATGGGGTGGGGATCCCTGACGCAACCACGGCAGCCGCTGGCTGAGGCGCTCCTAAGGCATGGAGTTGCGCCAAGCGCAGGAAGTTGCTCAACAGGCGCTTGCCCTCAGCGGTCAAGATGCTCTCCGGGTGGAACTGCACGCCCTGCACGTGGAGATAGCGGCGGTGGCGCACCCCCATGATAGTGCCATCGCAGGTTTGGGCCGTCACCTCTAGCTCGTCAGGACAGGTGGAAGCCTCGATGACCAAACTGTGGTAGCGGGTGGCCGCAAACGGCTGGCTCAGCCCCTCAAACACCCCCACCCCCTGGTGGTAGATGAGCGAGGTTTTACCGTGCATCAGCTCAGGGGCGGGCACGATGCGCCCCCCGTAGACCTGGCCAATGCACTGGTGCCCCAGGCAGACGCCCAAGATTGGCAGCTCGGAGCCCAGCTCCCGAATCAGCTCCAGCGAGATGCCGGCATCCTCAGGCCGCCCTGGCCCCGGCGAGATGACCACCGCCTCCGGCTGCATCTGGCGCAGCTCGGCCACTGAGATCTCGTCATTGCGAAAAACCCGTACCTGGGCCCCCAGCTCCCCCAGGTATTGCACCAGGTTATAGGTAAAGCTGTCGTAGTTGTCGATTACAACCAGCACGATGGCACCCGGCGATGGCACCTCATTTTAGCATTGCCGAGGCTTGGCTCTTCCCCAGCGGCAAGACTCGCAACCCAGAGCCAACACCCGGATCAAGCTTGTATCCTGGAGGATATAGCACACAAGCGGCAGCGAGGTGGCTCGCTTTTAGGTTGTTTTCCCATGATTTTTCGGATCCCATGAACCCGCTCCTCTCCCCGGCAACCGATTTGCTGGACGAGTTGCGGCAGCTTTTCCCCTTCGAGCTGGACGAGTTTCAGATCCGGGCCATTCAGGTTCTGGCGGCAGGGGAATCGGTGGTGGTCTGTGCTCCCACCGGATCTGGCAAGACCCTGATCGGAGAATATGCCATCTATCGGGCTTTGTCCCAGGGCAAGCGGGTTTTTTATACAACCCCGCTGAAGGCTCTTTCCAACCAAAAGTTTCGCGATTTCGGCCAGCAATTCGGCCCAGAGCAGGTTGGCCTCCTCACTGGCGACATCTCCCTTAACCGGGAGGCGCCGATCTTGGTGATGACCACTGAGATCTTCCGCAACATGCTCTACGGCACGCCGCTCTCTCTCGCCGTCCAGCAGGGGGCTTACGGCAGCGAGATGGATGCGTGGGAAGCGGCGGAGGCCCTGAGCCGGGATCCCTTGCGGGATGTGCAGGCGGTGATCCTGGACGAATGCCACTACATGAACGACCAGCAGCGGGGCACTGTCTGGGAAGAAGCCATCATCTACTGCCCTGCCCACATCCAGCTGGTTGCCCTCTCGGCCACCCTGGCCAACAGCGACCAGCTCACCGACTGGATGAACCAGGTGCATGGTCCCACCCGACTGATCGACTCCAGCCATCGCCCGGTGCCACTGCAATTTCACTTTGCCAATCGCAAAGGACTGTTCCCCCTGCTGGAGCAAACCGAGTCAGGCCAGTGGGTGTGCAATCGCCGCCTGAAAAGCAAACTCCCCAAGTCCGGCCAGTCCTCCTACGGGGGGGTACCGGATATGGTGCAGGTGGTAGAAAACTTGCGCCAGCGGGACATGTTGCCGGCCATCTATTTCATCTTCAGCCGCAAAGGCTGCGACCTGGCGGTGGCCGGTGTGGGGAACTTGGATTTGATCGCCAGCGAGGCAGAACGGCAGCAGTTGGCCGAGCAGATCGACCGCTTTTGCCGGGAAACGCCGGAAGCCGTGCGTCGGGATCAACTGGATGCCCTCTACCGGGGTATTGCCGCCCACCATGCCGGCATGTTGCCCGCCTGGAAGGGCCTGGTGGAGCATCTGTTTCAGCAGGGGCTGGTGAAGCTGGTTTTTGCCACCGAGACGCTGGCCGCCGGGATCAACATGCCCGCCCGCACGACGGTGATTTCCTCCCTCTCCAAGCGCACCGACAACGGCCATCGTCTCTTGACTGCCTCTGAGTTTATGCAAATGTCGGGCCGGGCCGGACGACGGGGCAAAGATGTGATCGGGCATGTGGTGACGTTGCAATCCCCCTTTGAAGGGGCGCAGGAGGCGGCGCGGCTGGCTACGGCGGGGGCAGATCCCTTGGTGAGCCAGTTTACCCCCACCTATGGCATGGTGCTGAATTTGCTGCAAAAGCACTCTTTGGAGGCGGCGCGGGATCTCATTAACCGTAGCTTTGGCCAGTATTTGCTCTCACTGCAAAAGTTACCCGAACAACAGGAGCTCCAGCGCACGCGCGCCGAGCTGGAAGCGATCGATCGCCTCTTGGGAGATATTTCTGCTGAAGATATTGCCCGCTATGAAAAAATGCAGGCGCAACGGCGGGAAGAACGACGCATCTTGCGCTACCTGCTCAATCAGCGAGAAGCCGAGCCGGATCCCACCCTGCGCCTGTTGGCTTTTCCCCACATCCAAGCCCAAGAGGAAAAGATCCGCGCCCTGGAAGCCCGCATCCGCGAAAACCCTGCCCACAAAGTTGGGAAAAAGCTACTGGGTTTACAGGAAAAGCGCCAGCGCCTGCTCAAGCGTCTGCAGCACCTGGAGCGGCAAAGCGACTCGGTACAAGAGTTGCGCTGGCAGCAGTTTATGGCCCTGGTGGGTGTGTTGCAGGAGTTCGACTGTCTGCAGGGGTACCAACCTACCGCCAGTGGAGAGGTGGTGGCCGCTCTGCGGGGAGATAACGAGCTCTGGTTGGCGCTGGCCCTGCTCTCTGGCGAATGTCTAGGCTGCGCTCCCCATCACTTGGCTGGGGTGATCGCTGCCCTGGTGGCCGAGCCTCCCCGTTCAGGAACCTACAGCCGGCTGCGGACTTCCGGGCTAGTCGAGGATGTGCTGCAGGGCTTGCGAGGCCTGCGGCGGCAACTCTTCCGCAGCCAGCGGCAACACCAAGTGTTTCATGTGCCGATTGGGTTCGAGCCCGGTCTGGCCGGGATCGTGGAACACTGGGCCCAAGGGATCCCCTGGGAAAAGCTAGAGGCCAGCACCAACCTGGATGCTGGAGATATCGTGCGCCTCATCCGCCGCACGCTGGATTTGCTCTCCCAGATTCCCTACCTACCCCATCTGCCGGTGGAGTTGCGGGAAAACGCTCGCGAAGCCCAAAAAATGCTGGATCGCTTCCCGGTCAGCGAGCTTATCTGAGCGTAGACTGAAGGAATCTGCCAGGATTCGGTTGCCCCTGGGGATCTTCTCTTTGAGGAACTGGGAGTGGACAGACAGGTTTTGTCCGTCCAGCCAACTGCCTAGGGCCCACAGTCCGCCGGCGCAAACGCGATGCCGCTAACGGCGGGAAATGCCGCTGGGCCGAAAAGTGTTTCGTTGCCAGTAAAGATCGCTTAATTATCCCACTCGCGCAGCGCTCGCCCTGGAGAAAGTTACCCTTGTGGAGATTTCTCTAGCCGGTTGCGGGCTCTGGAAGCAGGAACAAGCAGCAAGGCTGGACGGTGCTCAGCTATGTTCAGCATTCGGTGCTTGTAGGCCCTTCGGAGTGGGTTATGCTGCCGCCTGCCTACTCAGCCTTGCCCAAGCGAAACCCGCTGAGCCTGCCGAATCAGGCGCGGGTGGCTGTCTATGTGGTGGTCAACATCGAGCACTTCACCTTTGGCAAGTTGGGTACTGCCATCCAGCCCCATCTCACCACCTCGCCCGAGATCGCCAACTATGGCTGGCGGGATTACGGCAATCGGGTGGGGATTTGGCGCCTGTTTGAGTTGTTCGCAGAGCTGGGGATCCCAGGAACTGCTGCCTTGAACGCCGAAATGGTGGAGCTATATCCCCCCATCCTTGAGGGGATCCGCCACCACTCCTGGTCGGTGATGGCTCATGGCTGGAACAACTCCACTGGCCACAGCGGCCTGACCCGCCAGGCAGAAGAGGAGCTGATTGAACGCAGCTTGTCCCTTTTGGAGAAGACAGTGGGATTTCGTCCCTGGGGCTGGCTAACGCCGGGGTTTTCCGTTAGCGAGAATACTTTTGACTTGCTCAGAGCTGCCGGGATCCGCTACACCGCCGACTGGGTGAACGATGATCAGCCCTACTGGCTACAAACTGCCGCTGGCCCTCTCCTGGCGATCCCCTACACCTTGGAAGCCAACGACATCACTCTCTGTCTCAGTGCCCGCCTAGCAGCAGAAGCTTTTGCCCAAGCCCTCATCGCTCAGTTCGATCAACTCTGGCAAGAGGGAGAACGCTTCCCTCGCATTATGGCCATTGGCCTGCACCCTTTCATCGTCGGGCAACCGCTGCCGGTGGGATCCCTGAAAAAAGCGTTCCAGCACATCCGATCCCGTCCCCAAACTTGGCTCACCACGGCAGAGGGTCTCTACGAATGGTATGCCCAAGCCTGCCCTGCCCCCGAGATGACCTGACCCCCCTCCGACTCCCCCTGTCGTTGCCACCGCACGCCCGTGGGGGGAGGCCATAACTCCAGCCCCTGGGCCTAAGCCCAGATACTTGCACTGGATGTTGATGTCGGCTCATAACACAGCAGAGTAGCTTGGTAGCCCTCCGTCCCGCGAGCGCGATTAGTGCGGGGCGGAAAAGCCTTAGAGCGGCTTTAGCTGCTGTTCAATGCCATAACTGCTGCTAAGCAAGCACCTACCCCGGTGAAAGGCCCGGACAGTGCTGTAAGTCAACAAGTCAGCGGAACCTTGAGACTGGGTTCCAGGGAGCCGTCTAGGAGCGTCTTGACAGCGCCTTTGCGAGTCCGTCTGTGGACTGCGTAAGAATCCCCCGACTTTAGTCGGTGGGAGTGTCGATGTTGCTGTTGCACTACTCCAGGCTATGCAGCGCCAGGATTAGGCGACTTATCCCCAGGACTAAAGACCGGGGCCTGCACCGCCTGACCCGCTGGTCAAGACCGGCTGGTGGGGGGCCGAGGCTTTTGTTATCCTGTCGCTTAAGTTCTCCCCTCGGCAGGGGAAAAGCGGCAAGCTAAGTCTGATCCCGGATGCAAGCGCGAGTCCGTAGATTTGCTGGGTCAGAGGGATTTGGCTCCATTGGCAGGCTCGAAGAGAGGATGGAACCTGATGTTTACTTGGCTCTGGACGAAACACTTTTCTCGCCTAAACCAGAGGCTGCAAAACTTGGAGGTGGCCCGCGAGGAAAACCTTCTGTCTCCTGATCTGAGCGCCCAAACTCTGCAGGTGGCCCCTGACTTTTGGGAGCGGCAGCACCAAGCTTTCGTCTACGTGGATAAGCAGATGCGAAAGCTCAGCCGTCGCAGCAAGATTTGGGGCGGGATGGCGCTGCTGGCTGTTTTGGCCGATGCTGCTTTGGTGGTTGCCGGCCTGGCGATGCTCCAGTCTTGGCAACAGATGCAGGCCGACCAAAACCTCACTCGCATTGTCCAACAGGCTGCGGCTGCTGACCCTGTGCAGCAAGCCTTTGACGACCTGGTGGCCCAATTGCCGCATATGAATGAGGCAGAGCGGTATCATGCCCTAGAGGCGTTGCAGGCCCTTTCGGCCATCGCCATGGCAAGCCGAGGCTACTACGGCTACTCTCCTGGCATCTCTGTGTACAGCTCTGTTCCTACAACTGCGACAACCCCTCTTGAGGCCCAACTGCAAACCATCTATCAGTTGGGTCAAATGCGTGCAGTTGAGGCGGTGCCGGCTTTGCTGACCAAGCTTTCTGACGGCGAACCGGCGGTGCGGGAGGCGGCAGCCCGCGCCCTCGGCCAAATCGGGGATCCGCGCGCCCTGGATCCCTTGCACGATCTCCTGGCTCACGAGACCAATGAGTTGGTTCAGGACGCAGCCATTGCTGCGATTGCGCAAATGCTGCGCTGAAGAGCAGGTCAAGTGCGCGCCGATTCGCTAAAAGTTCGTAGTGGGTGTTGAGGCCAGGGGATGAGAAGCGACAAGTTCGGCAGGTGGGCCAAGCTCGTGGGGATCCTGTGCTGGGTATGGGGATCCGCCTTGCCGGTTTGGGCGCAGGATCCGTTTCGCAGCGGGGCCAATGCCCGCCCCATCAGCCCTGAGGTGGCCGCGGCATTTGAGGAGTTTTTCTGCGCAGGTCGCTACACCCAGAGCCGAGAGAAGCTGGAAATAGCCAAGAAAGCTTCCCCCGACGAGCCAATGGTCTATGCCTTGCTGGCGGCGCTGGCCTACCAAGAGGGGGATCTGGATGCTTTTGCCCAGTTGGCCACCCAAACCCGCCAGGTGGCTGCCGAGCTGAAAAAGACGGATCCTCTGCGCGGCAACCTGTATGAGGGCGTGGGCTATGGGCTGGAGGCGGCCAACATCGTGGTGCGGGAGGGGGTGGTGATCGGGCTGCCCAAGGCATTGCCCACCCTCAACCAATTGTTTGCGTCCATCCGGGCTGCCCAGGCCGTGGACAGCAGCGACCCTGAGTTGAATCTTCTCAACGGCTATATGGATTTGCTGCTGACCTACCGGGAGAAGGCTTTGAATCAGTTTCGCCTGGCAGCGCCTGAGTATTTGTCCTACCGCGGCCAAGCCCTGGCCTATCGGGATATGCAACGCTTTGACGAGGCGCTGGAGGCGGTGGATCGGGCTATTGCTGCTTCCTGTAACAACCCTGAGCTTTACTACCTCAAGGCGCAAATTTTGGTTGCCAAGGGTCAAGACCGGGAGGCTGTCCCCCTTTTCGATCAAGCTCTGCAGGCTTCTGCCCAGTTGCCTGAAGCTTTGGTGTCGCAAATCCAGATGGAACGGGATCGCGCCGCCCAGCGCAGCGGGTTGACCGGCCAGTTGCCTGCCACACCTACCCCTTGATAGATGCCTATGGGCTTGCGCATCAGCGGCAAACGAGCGCTGCAGACCCCTGCCGGCCTGGGTACTCGACCCACCCCTGGCCGGGTGAGGCAAGCCCTGTTCAACATCTTGCGAGGGCAGGTGGAAGGCTGTCGCTGGCTGGATCTCTGCTGTGGGGCCGGTACGGTGGGGGCAGAGGCCCTGTGCCAGGGGGCGGCTTTTGTGGCCGGGATCGAAATTGCTGCTTCTGCCTGTCGCCTTATCCAGGCCAACTGGACCAAGGTGGCCCAGCCGGGGCAAGCTTTTCAGGTGATCCAGGGAGATGCCCGCAAGCTGCTCAGCCGAGGACTGGGTTTGGATCCCTTTGATTACGTCTACTTTGCTCCCCCCTACGCGGCGGGTCTGTATGACCCCCTACTGCCGCTGATCCCGCCCCTCCTCAAGCCAGGCGGAACTTTGATCGTCGAGCATCGCAGCGGCCAGAAGCTACCCGACCAGGTGGGATCCCTGCTGCGCTTTGACCAGCGGGCCTATGGGCAAACGGCGCTGGCTTTCTATCGCAAGCTGGAAGAGCAGCGCTAGGGGAAGGGAGTGCTGACAAAGCCAATCTCCAGAAGCTGCTGGTAGGCCTGGGTGCCCAGCTCCCGGGTTGGAGTCTGGCTCTTGATGACCTGGATCAGCCAGCCCACGGCCTCCTCAGGACGTCCGGCAGCCCGATAGACCACGGCCAAATCGTAGGCAGCCTGATCCCGAGCTTGGGCAGCAACGCGGGCCAGCTCCCGCTGCTCTTCGGAGATGCGGTTTTGGATCCCGGCAAAAGCGCGGGAGAGATCCTGGTGGTAGTTGGAGCGCTGGTTGTAGGCGTCGAACACCTGTTGCAGAAGCTGGATAGCCTGGTCGTAGTTTTGCGCCTGGATGGCAGCATCGGCCTCGGCGGCCAGTTGTTCAGCTCGCAACACACTAAGGGCGTTGCTGGGTTGTTCGAGAGCGCGAAACTGCTGCGGGTTGGGAATGAGCTGCTGTCCGGCGGGTAGCTCTTGAGCTGTAGCCCAGAGAGTCGAGCCGACGCCCAGGACAAGGCCAAGCAACACCGCCACAACCAGCCGCGCCCAAGAACGGCGTAGAAAGTTGAACCCTTGGACAGTGGCGTCTTGGCCCCGACCTTGGCCAACAACAGCAGGACGTCGTCCGAACATTGGCAGGCAATCCTTAAAACCTCGTTAACCCGTTCTACTTTATCTCACTCTGGGTACCTCCGCCGCAGCTCAGGGATCCCCTCAGCCAGGGGTTACCGAGGAGGTGGCTGCGCAGCCTTGGCGGGAGTGGAACTAACTGGGCAGGGATGGGGCGGGTTGAGTCTGAGAGGAGGTCTTTTCCGGCAACAGCGGCAAGTTCATAATCAGCTCGTACATGTGCAGGTATTCCAGCGCCGAGCGATGCCAACTGAAATCGGTGGCCATGCCCCGCTTTTGCAGCGCCTGCCAGGTGTCTTTGTGCTGGAAAGCCTCCCAAGCCCGCGCCAAGCAGGTGTAGAAGTCCAGGGCTTCGTAGCGGTCAAAGCAGTAGCCCGTACCGATCCCCTTGCTGGGAATGTGATGGCTGACCGTATCCACCAGCCCTCCTGTGCGGCGGGCAATGGGCACACACCCGTAGCGCATGGCGATCATCTGGCTGATGCCACAGGGTTCAAAGCGGCTGGGCATCAAAAAGGCGTCTGCTCCTCCGTAGATCAACTGGGCCAGTTGCGGCTGGTAACCCTGTTGATAGGCTATTCTGCCCGGGTGCCGCTCGGCCATCTCCCGGAGCCGCCCCTCGTAGTAGGCTTCGCCGCTGCCCAGCAAGACAAATTGTGAATCGCTATAGGCCAAAAAGCGATCCAAGGTTTGGATGAGCAGATCGATCCCTTTCTGTTCCACCAAACGGGCCACCATGCCCATCAGGAACACGTCGGGGTTGACGGTCAAGCCCAGGCGGGCCTGTAACGCGGCTTTGTTCACCGCCCGACCGCTTAGGTCGTCGATACTGAAATTAGCCTCAAGAGCGGGATCGGTGCGGGGATCGAACTTCTCGGTGTCGATCCCATTCAGGATCCCGCGCAGGCGCTCTCCCTTCCAGGCCAGCAGATCCTGTAGGCCCTCTCCATGGAGGCTGGTGCGGATCTCCATGGCGTAGGTGGGCGAAACCGTATTCACCTGGTCGGCATAGAGGATCCCGGCAGCCATGGTGTTGTGGGCGGAAAAATACCAGGGCAGCCAGGTCATGCGTTCCAGTTGCCAACGCCAGGGCCCTTGATAGGCCAGGTTGTGGATGGTAAAGACGGTGCCGATGTCAGGAGCCTGGTGCATCCAGGCCGGGATCATGCCGGTGTGCCAGTCGTGGCAGTGGATGATGTTGGGCCTCCAGGGGTAGTAGGTCCAGGCAAACTCGGCCACGGCATTGGCGAAGAAGGTAAAGCGCCAGAACTCGTCCTCGCCGTAGTAGATGCGATGGGGGGCAAAACAGTAGTGGCTGACCAGGTAAAGGGGCACATCGGTGCCGGGCAAAACGCTTTCGTAAATATCGGCCACCTGGCCCATGACCTGTTTGGACCAGATGGGATCCTTGGAGCGGGGATATTGCTCCGGTTCCGGGCCGAACTTGTCCCAGAGAAACCCGTACAGGGGCATGATGATGCGCACATCCTGACCCAGCTTGCGCAAAACGACGGGCAGGGATCCCACCACATCCGCCATGCCCCCCACCTTTGCCAGGGGTGCTGCTTCCGCCGCTGCAAACAAAATCCTGGCTTGCACCACAATGCCCTCCCTATCGCGATGACCTTTGTTTTGCTGAGGCGGACGGCTCCCGGCCCAGTTCCCTCGGCCAAAACCCTCCCCATCCTAAAACACAAGGGATCCCTATGCCGGCCAAGCTGGGGCAGAGCCCTATCGTAGACCTTGTTGGACTGCTGGCAGAGGTACTCCAGTAGGGCTACTAGCTTTCTGTCCTGAATCAGAACCTGCTGACAGCCGTAGTCTATGGTTGCTGAGTGGTGAGCCAAAGCTATAGTAACGACCCGCATCATTGGTGAGCAGCTAAAGCTGCTCGAAGGCTTTTCTACCCGGCACTACTTGCGCTAGCAGGACGGAGGGCTACTAAGCTACTCTGCCGTGTTGAATTTGATTTTCGTAAGATAGAAGAACAGAGGCGCTTAGAAATACTGTGGGCGCCGCTGCATTGCACTTTATGGGCTTCATGGGTTGCAAGGCGGCTGGGCTCGCAAGCGGGCGCAAATGGCCTGCCAAACCTGTTCGGCTAACTGGGACGGGCTGGTTTCTGACCGGATGGGCACCCGCACATCGGCCTGGGCGTAGAAAGGTTCTCGCTCCTGCATTAGCCTTTGCAAAGCGGCCTGGGGATCGCGGGTTTGCAACAGGGGCCGTTGGCCGGGATCCCGGCTCAGCCGTTGCCAAATGAGCTCAGGGGCCGCATCCAGCCAAACGGTGAGGCCGTGGTGCAAATAGCTCCAATTCTTGGGCCTCAACACGATGCCGCCCCCCGTGGCAACTACCAGGCGGGTGTAGCTGCTCAACTGGGCCAACACCTGGGTTTCCAGCTCCCGGAAGTGGGTCTCCCCCTGCTCGGCAAAGATCTGGGTGATGGAACAACCTGCCACCTGCTCCACCAGCACGTCAGTGTCAAAAAATGGGCAGCGCAGTTGGGCTGCCAGCTCAGCTCCCAGTGTGGACTTGCCGCTGGCCATCATCCCAACTAAGTAGACATTGGCGCCGCGAAGGCGCTTGACTTCTTCTGGGCGGATCATGAGGTGGGAGAGAGGCTAGCAGGATCTAAACATAGCCATGCTCGGCTAGAAACTCCAGGGAGACGTTGCTCTCCGGCGGAGCCAGCCCCAATAATTTTTCCACATACTTGCCCAGTATGTCCGCCTCCACGTTCACCGGATCCCCCACCTGCAGCAAGGAGAGGTTGGTCTCGCGGTAGGTCTGCGGGATTACCGCCACTTTGAACCAGCAGCCTCCCTGCCGCACCTCGGCGATAGTCAGGCTCACCCCGTTCACTGCCACGCTGCCTTTGGGCACGATGTAGCGACCGATCTCCGCCGGCACCTTGAAGCTCAGCTCCCAGGCGTTGCCAGTGGCAGCTTGATCCCACAGTTGTCCCACCCCATCGATATGGCCGCTGACGAAATGCCCCCCTAACTTGTCCCCCACCCGTAGGGACGGCTCGAGGTTAACGGTGCGCGGGCCGGATCCCTGGCCCCAAACCGAGCGGCGCAGCGTTTCCGGCGAGACATCGGCCAAAAAGCCATCGGGCAGGATCTCCACTACCGTCAGGCAGAGGCCATCCACCGCCACACTATCGCCATAGGCCAACTGCGGCTGTAGCTCTGGGCAGGTAACCCGTACCTGTGAAGAGGAGATCAACTGAGCTGTACCCAAACTGCGCACCAGACCTGTAAACATGGCTTTGGCCTCCTTGGCTCTCCTTCTAGGCCTTGGCCTGATCCCCAAAGGGGAAAAGGTATCCCAGCCCTGGGCTGGGCGGATTGGTTTTGGCTCCTCGGGGAGAGCGGGGGGAGGGGTGATCTTGCTGCTGGGCCAAGAGTCGCTCCACCTCGGCATTGAGCTGGCTTTCGCTAAAAGGCTTGGTCAGGTAGCCGGTTGCTCCCGACCACTTGCCGCGGATGCGATCCAGCAAACTATCCCGCGAGGTAACCATCAGGATAGGAAGGGACTTGAACTCTTCCAGGCTGCGCACAACGCGGCAGAGTTCTATGCCGTCGATCCCGGGCATGGCGATGTCCATTAGTAGCAGGTGAGGCCGGTGCTGAAACAAGAGGGGGAGCACCTCGGCAGGGTTGCCCGTTGTAATCACGTGATATTTGGAGAGGGACTGCCGCAGGATTTCTTGCATCACGACACTGTCGTCCACCGCCAAGAGGGTTGTGGAAGCGTGGCGCTTGGCCTGCAACAGTTCTGGGGGCGTTTGCAGGCTCACCAGACCTTTTTTGGCCCAGGCAGCGAAGAGGCTGGCCACCTCCAGCCGATCCCGACACAGCTTCTTGGCAATGGCCTCCAGTGACTGGCCATCCTTGGTGAGGGCGTGCAGCTTTTGCCGCTGTTCGTCGGTGAGGCGATAGCGGTTGACCCGATCCCAGTTGACCACTGGCACCGCCAGCAGCGTGGGGATCACCGCCTTCAACTCCGCCCAGCGGTCGTGGCGGCGAGCCGCTTCTTGCAGCAGCGGTTCCAACTCAAACCCGCCAATGGGGGCTTCTTGGGCAACCCGTCCCTCCACTTCAAAGGAACAGGTGCCTGCCCGCTCAAAGAGATAGCGATCGAAATCGGTGAGCAGGTTAAGCCAGAGAGCGTCTTCCAGCTCACCTGGCTTGATCAGGCCCAACTGGGCGATGGCCTCTAGCAGTTCCGGCAGGGAGTTGTCTTTTATCAGCCGCTCCTGTAGCACTCGGATAGCCCGCTGTGACCATTCCAAGTTGAGGCGGGGAATAAAGCGGGATAGGCGCTTTAGCAGGATCTGGGGGTTGAGGGGTTGATCGGCGGAAAAGAGCAGCCTGCCGTAGTAGTAGGTCAGCACCCAAGGCTCCGTGCCCTCGGCGGGATCTCCCCCTTTGAGGTGGAGGTGCAGATAGCCGGTGGTAAACCGTCGCGCTTGCTGCCTGAGCAGGGGCGCCAGTTCCGCCGATGCAAACACAAAATGGGACATGTGCTGTCCTCCGGGCCCACCTCTCGAGGCCAAATGAGTATGAATTCACCTCGGCCACACACCCAAGCTTGCAGAGGAAGCCGTGATTCAGGGCTGCTTCATCTCATTATGGTTTCTTCACCAAAGAGAAACACAAGCAGAATAAGCAGAACTCTGGGAACCCTTTTCTTCTCTCGAGGCCAGCAGCCACCCGACCGGAACCGCTTCAAGGCTCAGGCTGGGCTCCCGGCTGCAACAAGGCCCGTCGGCTACGAGTTTAGAGTCTCTCGCTGGGCCTGGAGCAATTCCTGGATGCCGGCCTGGGCCATATCCAACATCTGCAACAGTTGCGAGCGGTCGAAGCAGCCGGCTTCGGCGGTGCCCTGAATCTCGATCAAGGCTCCCTGCTCGTTCATGACAATG
Source organism: Synechococcus sp. B60.1 (assembly GCF_047462555.1). Lineage (NCBI taxonomy): Bacteria > Bacillati > Cyanobacteriota > Cyanophyceae > Synechococcales > Synechococcaceae > Synechococcus > Synechococcus sp. B60.1. The sequence continues at coordinate 24,046 of NZ_JANSJN010000008.1, read as the reverse complement.
GTCATGTCCACTTCTGCTTGGCTGTCCTCCTCGTAGCACAAATCCACCAGCACCTCGCCTCGCACGATCCCCACCGAAAGGGCCGCCACCTGCTGCCGCAAGGGGGATCCCTGCGCCGGATCCAGCAGCCCCTGTTTGTAAAGCCAAGTGATGGCGTCGTGCAGGGCCACATAGCCACCGGTGATCGCGGCGGTGCGCGTGCTGCCATCGGCTTGCAGGACGTCTGCATCGACGGTGATGGTGCGGGATCCCAGCCTGTGGAAATCCAAGGCGGCGCGCAGGCTACGCCCGATAAGCCGTTGGATCTCGGCGGTGCGGCCTGAGACTTTTAGCGTCTCTCGCGGCTGGCGCTGTTGGGTGGCGGTGGGCAGCATGCGGTACTCCGCCGTCAGCCAGCCTTGGCCGGTGTTCTGCAAAAAGGGGGGAACCTCTTCGGCCACACTGGCGGTGCAGAGGACATGGGTATCGCCAAACTTCACCAGCACTGAGCCCGGAGCGTAGCGGGTGAAGTGACGCTGAAAGGAAATCGGGCGCAATTGGGCAGCCGTGCGACCATCGGGGCGTTGCCAGCTCATGAGCAGTTCAAAATAAGGATCCCTCGCATTGTCAGTCATGTCTACCAGAGGCAGCTCACGGCTTGGAATCTCTACAGAAGTGCCGCCGGCGCCTTGACAGGCGGGGGTTTGGAGGATCGCAGCCGTGGGCCGGTTGGGCAGGTTCCAGTTGAGCAGGTTACAGTGTAAAGAAGTTCTTAACTCTCACCTCCTGCTGTTGCTATTGTTGCGGCAAGACGATGCTGCAAGAGCAGTCCTGCGGGACAACGGCAGAGACAGGAAGCGACAAGGACAAGATTGCCCATGCTCCACCCCCTGCTGCAACAGCTGCGCCGATCCACTCTGGAGCCCCTGCAGGACATCCACTGGACGCCGGAACTGTTCGGGATCCTGCTGGTGTACTTTGTGCAAGGGGCGGTGGGGCTGGCGCGGCTGGCTACCAGTTTTTACTTGAAGGATAGCCTGGGCCTCGGCCCAGCGCAGGTGGCGGCGTTGATGGGCTTTGCTGTGATCCCCTGGACCCTCAAGCCGCTCTATGGGCTCCTGTCGGATATGCTGCCGCTGGCAGGCTACCGCCGCCGTTCCTACCTCTTGCTCTCTGGGCTGCTGGGATGTGGGGCTTGGCTGGGGATGGCCCTGTGGGCGCCAACGGCTGAGTGGGCGATGCTGTGGATGGTTTTGGGATCCCTGGCGGTGGCGGTGGGGGATGTGATCGTGGATTCGCTGGTGGTGGAGCGGGTTCACGGCAGCGACTGGGCGGGGACAGGCACGCTGCAGTCTTTGTCTTGGGGGGCGACGGCTTTCGGATCCCTGCTCACTGCCTATACCGGGGGGGCGCTCCTGGCCCACTACCCGCCGCAGGTGGTGTTCGGGCTGACGGCCTTGTTGCCGCTGCTGATTGCCCTGGCGGCTTGGGTAATTGTGGATCAGCCGGTGGCCTGCTCCTTTGGCTGGGATCCCTTGCGGCAGCAGGTGGGACAGGTGTGGCGGGCGCTGCGGCAACCCAGCATTCTCTTGCCGGTGTTGTTTGTCTTTCTCTGGCAGGCAACCCCCAGCGCCGATGTAGCCCTATTTTACTTTGTAACCACCGATCTCGGCTTTGGGCCGGAGTTTTTGGGACAGGTGCGGTTGGTTACCAGCATCGCCAGCTTGGTGGGGGTGGCAATCTTTCAGGTGTATCTGCGGCGGATCCCGCTGCGGCCTCTATTTGGGTGGATGACGGTTCTTTCGGCCGGGCTGGGCCTAACCAGCCTCATCTTGGTCTATCACCTCAATCGGGCTTGGGGCATCGACGATCACTGGTTTAGTCTGGGGGATAGCTTGGTGCTGACGGTGGCAGGGCAGATTGCCTTTATGCCCGTGCTGGTCTTGGCTGCCCGCCTCTGCCCGCCAGGGATCGAAGCTACCCTCTTCGCCTTGCTGATGTCGGCTTTTAACCTGGCGGGGTTTCTCTCTCAAGAGTTGGGATCCCTGCTCATGCACGCGCTGGGGGTAACCGAGAGCGATTTCAGCCATCTGGGGCTGCTGCTGCTGCTAACTAACCTTTCCACCCTCTTGCCGCTGCCGCTTTTGGGCTGGCTGCCGGAGGGGGGCACAACCCTTGCGGGAGCAGATCTGGAGGCGGAGGCCCACGCTTCTCTCGAAGCCTTTTTACGGGAGGTGCGCGCGGAAGAGGACGAGGCAGGGATGGAGGCAATCCCTTTGGGAGAGACGGACATAACCTATTCCTGAGGGGCTGGCTGCCAATCAGACGCATTCCTAAAAGCACCCCTCACCCCCAGCCCTTCTCCTAGAGGGAGAGGGGAGCTAGGGATGGAGGCAGCCTTCGGCATGCTTAAGTGCGAGCCATCAGGTGTACTGGCTGATGTCTTCCCCGGCCTCTGCCAGGAAGGAGAGGGCGCGGCAGCGCAAGGCCACCACCTGGTCGTAGAGGGGGTTGAGCTTGCACAGGGGGGGGATGTGTATCACCTTGCGGCCAAACAGCACCACCTCCCGCTCAAAGGGGCACTGGCCGGGGATCATACGGCACAAGAAGCGGGCTACCTTCGCGTCGCGGACTTGGATGCCGTCCAGCCACTTGCGCAAGGGAGCCAAAAGGTCGGTATAGCCGCTCTCGGCCTGAGCCTCTGCCGGCAATGGCGAGGTGGCGCCCTTATTGACCAGCGTGGCCCGGAGCAGGTGGAGCTGGGGAAGCTCCAGTCCAAAGGCAGCGACCAACTGGTGCAACAGGCGGTCTTCTGGCTCGGAATATACCCCGTCGGCAACGGCTGTCATCACCGCCGTGCGCAGGAAATCTTGCCGCAACTCCGGCTGTAGCTGGGCCGCCAGCTCCTCAGGAGAGAGGGGAGCGAGATCTTTCCCCTGGTCTTCTGGCCAGTCGGAGCGGATGAGATCTTCGATAAGTCGCTGCTCTTCGGGGCTATATTCTCCATCGGCCCAAGCAATGCTGAGCAGCCCTCGTAACCAAAGCTGCGCCTGTTGCGGCGAGCACTCCCTGGCAGAAGCAGGCGTGGCACCGATAGACATAGGGATCCCCCGATCTGGCTTACCACCATTTTAGGGGGCTGCAAGGCGGATCCCGAGGGCTGAAAACCCGCCTCGCGCGGGGATCCCCGACCAAACCCTGGGAGGCTGCGGCAAAAGCTAGCGAATGTACTGGGCCAAAGCCCGCGAAGGATGGCCTAGACGCAGCTTGCGCAGAGCATCCCGCTCAATCTGGCGAATCCGCTCCCGCGTCAAGTTAAAGTGATCCCCCACTTCTCGCAGGGTTCTCGCCTTTTGCCCATCCAGCCCATAGCGCAGTTCCAACACCTTCCTCTCAATTGGCTTTAGGGCTTGCATGGCAGAACGCACATCTTGCCGCAGGGATTGCACCAGGATCCCTTCGAAGGGTTGCTCCTGCCGCTCATCTGGCAGCAAATCGCCAAGGCGGCTTTCCCCCTCCTGGCCGACTGGCACATCCAGCGACAGGGGCAAAGCAGCAGCCTGCTGGATCATGCGCAACTTTTTAACCTTGATACCCAGCGCCTCGGCCAGCTCAGCTTCTGTGGGCCGTCGCCCTCGGGCTTTCATCAGCTCGCGGTTGGTGCGCTTGAGCAGACGCACTTTGTCCACCATATGCACCGGCAGGCGAATCGTCCGGGCTTGGTTGGCAATGCAGCGGGTAATGCCCTGGCGAATCCACCAGTGGGCATAGGTGCTGAAGCGAAAACCTCGCTCGGCATTGAATTTCTCAGTGGCCCGAATGAGACCCATGTTGCCCTCTTGGATCAAGTCCAAAAAGGGCACCCCTCGGTTGAGGTACTTCTTGGCCACACTGACCACCAGGCGCAGGTTGGCGTTGATCAGCTTACGCTGAGCCTGCTCCCCCTGGCGGATGCGGGAGCGCAGGGTAGCCACAGGGATCTGCAGGGCTGCCGCCAGTTCCTCATCGCTGGGATCCTGCCCCCGCTGTTGCCGCCATTCCCTGCGGGCCTGATCGATGAGCAGCTTCTGCTGAATTTTGCGCGACAGCTCGATCTCCTCCGCGTGATCGATGCGGGGCACCCGACCAATTGTATTCAAGTAGTGATCGACGGCGTCTTCATTCAGCCGCAACCCGCTGGCGCTCGGCTCTAGGTCGGCCTCTGTAGCTGGATCCTGAGAGGCAGACTCAGCATCAAGCCACAGATCGTCGAGCTCCTGACGGGATGAGGCAATGTCTTCTTCAGGATGAGGACGAGAGAAAACCACGGCCCAGTGAGGAGAAAACGTCACCTCCTAGTCTAGAAAAGTTTCTCCCCCTGCCGAGAGCGAAAATCGATCATGGCCCTCTTTTTTGCCCGGAAATTTTTCCGGCTGGGTGCGGGAGTGGTAGGGATCCCATCTGCCAAGTTCTCGCCAGCAGAGCATCCTGCGCGAAAACATCCATAAGCGATTTTCGATCTAGACCTTGTGTAAGATATCCAGGGGACAGCTAGCTTGCCTGCTGCCGAGCAGGATCCCACAGGTTCTATAACAGGTTCTATAAAGTAGTAAAGAAGGGAAGGGGTAGCCTTGCCAGCATAGGCTACCATGGGCCGCCGGGGGAGCCATCGGGTTCCTCAGCCTGGACAAGAATATTCACAATCTCTTGCTCCTATGGAGTCTAACCTCAACCAGCACCCTCCATCGGCCAACTTGATCGGAGAGCGGGTGCGCTGGGTAAGGGAGAAGCTGCAACTGACCCAAGATCAACTGGCGGGTCGTCTGGCCAAATACGGTGTGCAGTTGGACTACGTCAAGATCGGCCAGGTGGAAAAGGGCAAACGGCGCGTCATCGACAAAGAGCTGGTGGCTTTTGCCAAGGCGCTGGGGGTCTCGGTTACCTGGCTGCTGAGCGGCGACGAATCTCACCTGTAGCGCCTCCGGGGAAGCACCATGTACCGTTATTCAAGATCCCTGTCGTTATGCGTGAAAGCACGCAAGCCTTTTTGCGCTTTGCCCCTGTCTTCGTCCAAGTATCCATGTAAATACTGAAGCATAGCTATAAGTCCGCCTGTCCAGGCCAAGCCCTGTCTCTGCCTCAGCTCTCCTGTGACCCAGGAGAAGTCCAGTCCTCGCCCTGGAGAAGGTGCAGGTTCTCCCAAAAGGGATCCAGATCACGGGCGGCTTCACAGCTTCATCTAAACTTGATATTGTTAATTTGGTGTAAGACAACCTCCTTCTCTCTGCTTGTGGGAGGTTAAGGGATGCTCTCTTTCTTTTTCGACCGTTTCAACGGCGCCAGCAGTCGGCAAAGCGGAGCCCATCGGGTTCTCCCTAGCAAAGCCACCAGCGCGCAGCGGATCCCGAATCGCATGTCTGCTCCCCACGAGGTGCTCAAGCGGGAAAAGCAAGTGCAGCGGGAGCGGGAGTTCGCCGAGATGGAGCAAAACATCAGCCGCATCCACTACTTTTACCGGAAGGCAGACATGCCCCTGGAGATGCGGCAGCTCCTCACCTACCGCAAGCTGATGGCGCTGGACTACTTTACTCCCCAGGCAGCGAAAGAGCTGATCAGGCAGTGGCAGCAACAAGAAGAGCGAGAACAAGAACGCCGCAAGGTCTAGAGGCCGTTTCCGCGCCAGACCCGTCGCAGGGGTAGCAATTGCTACAGGTATAGTTCGTCCAGAAGCTGCAGCAGGACAAAGCAGAGCCCGGCGCTGCCCAAAGGCACGGTCAGGTTATCCAGCCCCCACCAAGAGAAGACCTCTAGGCCCATGGCTATGCCTCCCGCCAAAAGGCTGATGGCGAGCAAGGAGGGAGAAAAGCCGAAGTACCCCAGCAGTAGCGCCGCAATCACCAAGCTGCTCACTGCCCACATGGTCAGGGATCCCTCCCAACTTTTTTGAATGGATCCCAGTTGATAGGGGTGCTTGCCCCAAGTTTTGCCCACCAAGCCCGCTAGCGCGTCGGCCCAGGTCATCACCAAAATGCCGATCACCGCAAATACCTGTCGCTGCGGCAGCCAAAACCAATACAGCAACAGGCCAATGCTGACAGCATAGAAAAAAGTGCCGAAGCTACGCCGCCCGACCCCATTCAAGCTAGGCAAAATAGCCACCCGGTAGGAGAGCAGCGCCAAGCCAGCAAACACCAAGGAAAATCCCACCCCGAGCCAGCGGGGCACCTGCAAAGCCCAGGCCAGCAGAATGATGTTGCCCACACCGATATGGATGACTTTGCGCACCCATTCCCCATCCACCTGTCGGGAGCGCAGCCATTCCGCCAAGGCAAATACAGAGGCCAGCCAGAGAGTGTAGTAAGCAAGCTGCTGGGTCAGACCCATGAGCTGGCCTCAGAGGGTTTTCAAGTAGCTGAGCAAATCTGCCATCTCCTGGGGATCCGGCTGAAACTGGGGCATGGGCGGAGTTTTGCCACTGGTTACCTGATGAATGATAAACCGGTCAGAGCGGCGGCTGCTAACTCCCCGCAGGCTGGGGCCCACTCGGCCATCGGCTTCTTCTCCATGACAGGCAGCACAGTTGAGGGCAAACAACGAAGCACCATGGCTGGGCTGACCCTCTAGGCTGAGGACGGCTTCAGTGTAAGGATCCAGCCCAGCTCCTGCAGCCAGCCAAATCCAGGTGAGGATTGTCAGACCCACAACAGCCAAGCCCAATCCAAGCTTTGTCGCCCAGCGCCCTGCCAGCAGCGCTTGCAAAGCGTGGAGGAACGGTTGTGGACGCTGCGGGGAGGGAGAGCGAAGCGAGGTTCGCTCAAGCCCACACTCACCGTCACCAGAGGGGCGAGAACTGTCCGATCCAGCGATGTCTGAGAGGAAGGAAGGCACAGACAACCCTGAGAGAAACCGTTTCAATAGTTTACATTTCCATCAATACGATAGCTCAGGGGCCTCTTTCTGCCAACAATCTGTAACGGTATTTACTTTTTCTTAATTATTTGCTGAAGCTGTCTGAGGTTTAGGTTTCTCTGGGATGAGCCGGTGGGGAAACAGGCGCTGCATGGCTTCTGCCTGGGCCCAGGGATCGGTGTTGAGGCTGTGGATGACGTTGGCCCCTTGCAAGTAACTGCGGAGGCGATAGCCAACCTGCAGGTTTCCATAAATAACAACGGCTGCTACCTGCTCCCGCCGCCGCCCTAGCCAATCCACCACATAGTTGGGCAGAGGATCGCGAACAAAGGCTTGGAAAATCCACTGGCCGCTGCTGTTGTTTAGAGCTGCCTCCAGCAAGCCCAAGGGGGTAAGGGAATGGCTAAGCAGAGGAGGAAGACCCAAGCTGGCGGGAATGCTCAGGGCAGGAGATTCGGCTAAAAGCACTGCTTCAGGACCCAGGGAGAGATCCTGCCAGATCCAGTTCCAACTGCCGGGCGGCAAGGGCAAAGGCAGGGGTTGGCCGCCTGTCACTCCACCGCGGGCCATGGCCGCCTGACAGGGGGCAATGTCGCTCTCGGCTAGAAGGGATCCCAACTGGGCGACTCTGGGCAGATGCGGACGTGTGCCGAACAGCTTGGCCAAAGGCGAGTCCTTGGCCAGGGGATCCCCCAGCAGCAGGGGCTTTAGTTGCTCGTCGGAAAAGCCGCGGTTGAGGGCCGGGTCAGTGGGATCCTTAGCCCCCATCCAGCCGGGTACCAGGCTGAAATCTGTTTCCGCCAGGGCCGGCCACACTTGCTTGAGCAGGGCGGAGGTGGAGGGAAAAAGCCGCTGTTTGGCCCGCAGCACCCGCGTCACCGATTGGGCAATGGCCTGGGCGTCTAGGGATCCCTGCTGCACGGCTTCCACAATGGTCGCCACAGCCGCCACCGGCTCAGGAGGGGCCAAAAGGAGGTCAGCCCCGGCCTGGAGGGCCCGCACTGCTAGTGGGCAGGGAGAGGACTCCGTCTCACTGACGCGAACAGCCAGCTCGGCCAAGAAGCCCTGATCGAGGCCCTCGACCACAATCAGCCCACTGAACCCCCATTCTTGGCGCAGCAGTTGCGTTAGCCGCCCCGGCAAAAAAGAGATTGGCCAGCGCTCATCCCACTCTGGCAGCACCACTGGCGCAACCGAGATGGCCCCCACCTGCTCCACCAAGCCGCGGAAGGGCAGCCAAGGCCCCTCCTGCAGCTCACTCAGGGCCAGCCTCAGGCGAGGACACCAGGGGACATCGGTTGACTTTGGCTGCAGCGCTGCGCCTGCTGGTAGAGACTCCACCCAATCCCGGCCGGGGAAGGATCTGGCAGTGGTCAGGATCCCGCCGGGGACGGCTTGCTCACATCCGCGCACAAAGGCCCGCGCCAGTTGCAACGCCAGGTGCGGCTCCTCCGCCAGCGCCAGCTCTGCTGGGCCTTGCCCCAGGGGCTCAGCCACCGGGCCAAGCAGCCAGTTAATGCCGATGGCCGCCGCCTCCCGCGCCGTGATCCTTCCCCACTGTTCTGCCCAGCGCTCGGCTTCGGATCCCAGGCGGCTTAGGCCCAGGGGGTGGGGGAAAGAAGTAGCCCCCGCCAGCGCCAGGCCGCGACTGGCCTCGGCTGCCACCAAAAGGGGCAGGGCAGCCCAAGACTGCGCCTCCTCGATCAGCAGCAGGGCCTCTGCCACATGGCCCTCAGTAATCCAGAGGCCCCCGATCCCCACCTCTTGGATCAGTCGCTTGAGGACCTCTCGGGGAGGAGACTGGGATCCCAGGCGGGCCGAAACCGGCACCACCAGCAGTTGGGCCACCTGCCGTGCTAAGGACAAGGGCTGCTCAAGGGCAGCGACCGGGGATCCCGAACCACTCATGGACACCATCAGCAAGGGGAAAGCGAGGGGATCCTATCCTTTGCGAAAACGCCGGGCAAGCGCAAAGATCCTAACCCCTCTGCCGGCTGCCGAAACCCTCAACGCCTTTGGGAAGCCCGGCAGCGGTCGCAGGTGCCGCAGGGCAGGCCGGACTGGTTCTCAGGGTAGCCAAAATGTTGCAAAATTGCCTGCCAGCGACAGCCGCGGCTGTGGATGAAGTCCTCCATCCCCCGCCAGGGATCCTCCCGCCGTGGCGGTTGCCAGCGGCGGTGCAGCACCTGGAAGTGAAAGGGATCTGGCCAGTGCAGACAGCCCATTTCCTGTAACAGGCCCAGGGCCACCCGCGTCTCCCCTGGGGGCAAGTCGGCATAGGATCCCTGGGAGGGCAGAGTTTGGAGCAAACGCCGTGCTTGGGCCAGCAGGCGCTCCTGCTGGGAATAGAAATAGGCTTGGCGCTGGCGATCGGTGGGATCCAGCAGGCCCGTCGGCTCCGAGACAAGCATGAGGGCCCGGCAAGGGCCACCATCCCGCCCGCCCCGCCCCACCTCCTGCAGATAGTCCATCAAGTTAGGGGGCGGGTGAAAGTGCAGCACCCAACGCACGTCCGGCTTGTTGATGCCCATGCCAAAGGCGTTGGTACAGACCAAAAAGCGCAGCTTGCCCTCTAGCCAAGCCCGTTCCAGCTGGCGGCGGGATCCCGCTTCCAGCCCGCCGTGGTAGGTGGCGGTTTTCTGGTTTTGTCGGCCCAGCCACTCGGCCAGCTCCTCCCCATCCCGCCGGGTGCGCACATACACCAGGCCCGAGCCGGGGTTTTCGGCCAGGAAGCGCAGCAGGCGGCGACGGCGATCCGCTGGGCTCCAGGCCACCTCCACATGGAGGGAGATATTGGCCCGCAGGGGATCGGCGCGGATGCACTCCGGCTGCTGTAGCCCTAGGATGTGGCGCAGGCGGTTGAGGGTATCGGGATCGGCGGTGGCAGTAAAGGCAGCGATGGGAAAGGCAGGCTGGCCCAAGGCAGGACGCACCAACCCCAGGCGGCGGTAGTCGGGCCGGAAGGATCCTCCCCAGTGCACCAAGGTGTGCGCCTCGTCCACCATGAGGCCGTTGATAGGCACCTGTTGCAGCCGCTCCCAGACCGGCGGGCTAAAGAGGGTTTCCGGCCCTAGATAGAGTAGACGCAGCCGATTCTCCGCCAACGCCCGCAACACTCGCTTGCGCAGAGCCGGTTCTAGCTCGCTGTGCAGACAGGCTGCCGGCAGACGGCGCCTCCAGAGATCCTGAACTTGGTCCTCCATCAGGGCAATCAGGGGTGAGACCACCAAGGTCAGGCCTGTCTGCAGCAAAGCCGGCAGTTGAAAACACAAGGACTTGCCAAAGCCCGTCGGCAGCACCACGAGGGCATCCCGCTTCTCCAGCAAGGCGCGGATTACCCGATCCTGGGGCGGCCGCAGCGCCTCGTAGCCCCAGTACCGCTTGAGGGCAGAGTAAACCTGCTGCCAATCCTGCAAACGGCAATCCCCTTTGCCGCGATCTCTCTACCTACAGCAATCTACAGCGACTTCCTCGAGGGAAGTTCCAGGCCACTTCAGATCCTCCCAAAGGAAGAGGGGGCAGGGGTGAGGGAAACCCCCTGCCAGATCCACTCCCTAGGCTGGACGGCTGGGATCGGGGCTAGCGGGGAAGCGATGATGCCTGCTCAGGCTGGCAAGGTGGGGTTGCAGTAGCCATAGGGCAGCAGGCTTGTGCGATGCTAGAGGTGGGGTGTTCCTGCTGCTTTGGTTCCCATGACTGCCCTAGATTCCACGTGCTCGCTCCAGCCCAGAGTGGCTTTTGTTCACCGTCGCACAGCAGAGACGGACGTGCAGGTTCGCCTCAACCTCGATGGCAAGGGGCAGCACGAGATCGACACGGGGATCCCCTTTTTGGACCACATGCTGGCCCAGCTCAGCACCCATGGGCTGATTGATCTCCAGATCAAAGCGGTGGGGGATCTGCACATCGACGATCACCACACCAACGAAGATGTGGGCATCGCGTTGGGACAAGCCCTAGCCCAGGCGCTGCAGGATCGGCGCGGCATTTACCGTTTTGGCCACTTCTGGGCGCCTTTGGATGAGGCCTTGGTGCAGGTGGTACTGGATGTTTCCGGACGCCCCCACCTCAGCTACGGCCTGGAGCTAACTGTGGAGCGCATTGGCCGCTACGAAACCCAGTTGGTGCGGGAGTTTTACCAGGCAGTGGTCAACCACGCCCAGCTGACCCTGCACATCCGCCAGGCAGCCGGCCTCAATGCCCACCACATTGTTGAAGCCAGTTTCAAAGCCTTTGCCCGCGCTCTGCGCATGGCCGTAGAGCGGGATCCGCGCCGACAGGATGGGATCCCCAGCTCAAAAGGGGTGCTGTAAACTTAGCTCCCGCTTCAGCTGGGGACGGCGTGGCTGGCCAAAACAACACTGCCGCAGGCGGGCCAACTCCGCCTCACTGAGATCCTGCCACTGGCCGGGAGCTAGTCCCTCCAGCGAGAGAGGGCCCAGCCGCACTCGCACCAATCGCAGAGTTGGGATGCCGACAGCGGCGGTCATGCGGCGCACCTGGCGATTGCGACCTTCCTGCAGCGTCAGCTCCAGCCAAGTGGTGGGGATGGAGCGGCGAAAGCGAATGGGCGGATCCCGCGGTGGCAAGGGTGGCTCTTCGGTGAGAACCCTCACCTGGGCAGGGCGGGTTTTCCGCCCCTGGATGATCACCCCTTTTTCCAACTGTTGCAGAGCCTGCGGCGTGGGGATCCCTTCCACCTGCACCCAGTAGGTGCGCTCGTGGCCAAACTTGGGATCGATGAGGCAGGCGTTGAGGCGGCCATCGTCGGTCAGCAGAAGCAGACCTTCGCTATCTCGATCCAACCGCCCCACCGGATAGACCCTGGGCACCGGGATGAAAGACTTGAGAGTTGGCCGCCCCTGCCGGTCGGTAAATTGGGTGAGCACGCCGTAGGGTTTGTAAAACTTGAGGTAGCGCATGGCAAAAGGGTGGATCCCGTCTTTTAAGGTTGGGCAGAGCAGCTTCAACGGTAAGATCAAGCCTTGAGGGCAGCGTTTCCCCCTGGCGGCAGAGTTTGACGGATCTCACCTCATGACGATAGACAACAATCTACTCTGGGTTTTAATTGGAACGGCAGGGCTCTCCCTTCTCAGTCTGGTGTACGTGTGGGTGGATGAGGGGATCAAACGGCGCCGCTACGAGCGGCAAAAGCAGGAAGAGGCTGCCCAAGCTGCTGCTGCTGCCCCCGAGCCCACCGCCACAGAGCCAAAAGCCGAGCTCGAACCCTCCGCCTCTCTCCAGGAGGCAGAGGTAGCGCCTAATACACCCAATGCCCCAGCCGCTACCTCCGAGCCGCTTGCCGATACCGCCGCTAGAACAGAGGAGACGCCGGAGGCCACCCCTTGAAGCTGCTCTTCCCCCGTTCTGCCTAAGTCGGCAGGTGGGCTAACCTGAGACAGGACGGCCAACGGGATCCCTATGTTGCGCCTGTTGCGGATCGAGAACTTCGCCCTCATCGAGCACTTGGAGATCCCCTTTCGGGCGGGGCTGAATGTACTCACGGGAGAAACAGGGGCAGGCAAATCTATCATTCTCGAGGCTCTCGATGCCGCGCTAGGGGGGCCAGCTCGCACTCTGCGCAGCGGCAGCGAGCGAGGCCTAGTGGAAGCCGTTTTCCAGCCCACGGCCGCCCTGGAGGCCTGGCTAGAGCAGGAGCAAATTGAGCCTTTGGAAGAAGGCCTGGTCTGCAGCCGCGAGCTGGGGGTGCGCAACGGCAAGCTCAGCAGCCGCCTGCGAGTCAACGGGGTGCTGGTGAACAAGGCTCAGATGCTCAGCCTGCGCTCCCACCTGATGGAGATCACCGCCCAGGGTCAGACAATCCAGCTCCAGTTGCCCCAAACTCAGCGCCGCTGGCTGGATGCCTTTGGCGGCGAAGAGCTGTTGCGCCTGCGCCTAGAGGTGGCAGCTTGCTACCAAACCTGGAGCCAGCTCAAAGCAGAGATAGCATCCCGCCAACAAAACCAACAACTGCGGCTGCAGCGGCTGGATCTCCTGGAGTTGCAAGCCCAAGAACTGGCTGCCCTGCGCCTAGAGGATCCCGACGAGCTGACCAAATTGGAGCGGGAGCGGGAGCGCCTAGCCCACTGCGTGGAACTGCAGCAGCAGAGCTATGCCGTCCACCAACTGCTCTACCAAAACGACAGCGGCTCGCCGGCTATTGCTGACTTGTTGGCCCAAGCCGAGCGGTTGCTGCAGAGCATGGCTCAACGGGATCCCGACCTAACTCCCCTCCTCGAACTGGTTAGCAGCGCCCTCGTTCAGGTGGAGGAGGCCGGACGGGAGCTGCTGCGCTACGGCGAGACCCTGGAAGCAGATCCCAGTCGGCTAAACAAAGTTGAACGGCGCCTTGCCCAACTGCGCCAGGCCTGCCGCAAATACGGCCCCACCCTGGCCGAGGTGATGGCCCACGCGCAGCGGGTGCAGGCAGAGTTGGCCCAACTGCGGCACGAGAACACCGACTTGGAGGAACTAGAGGCGCGGCTAGACCAGGCAGCCCAGGAGCTGGAGCGCCACTGCCAGGCGCTTTCCCACCTGCGGCAGCAGGCGGCCCGGAAACTGGAAAAGGCCCTCATTGAGGAGCTCAGGCCCCTGGGGATGAGCGGCGTGCAATTCCAGGTGCAAATCCAGCCAGGATCCCCCACCGCCGAAGGGGTGGATCAGGTGAGCTTTTGGTTTAGCCCCAACCCCGGCGAGCCCCTGCAACCCCTGGCGGAGATTGCCTCCGGCGGCGAGATGAGCCGTTTTCTACTGGCCTTAAAGGCGGTGTTCAGCCGCGTCGATCCGGTGGCTACCCTGGTTTTTGACGAGATCGACGTTGGCGTATCCGGCAAGGTGGCGCAGGCCATCGCCGCCAAATTGCACCAGCTTGCCCGGAACCACCAAGTTCTCTGCGTTACCCACCAACCCCTGATTGCTGCCCTAGCCGATCACCACCTGCGGGTTTACAAAGTGGTGCAAGAAGGGCGGACCTGCGTGGGGGTGGATCCTCTGGGAGAGAGGGAGCGCCGGGAAGAATTGGCCCAACTGGCCGCTGGCCACTCCGCCCAGGAGGCAATGGGCTTTGTGGAAGCCCTTCTCAGGCAGGCAGTCCAACTGGCCAGCTCCGCCTAGCTCCCCTCCCCCTCGAAAGAGGGGCTGGGGGTGAGGGCCTCAACCTCCCAAAAACAGCTCCAGCACTTGGGGATTGCGCAACAGGTTGGGGCCAGTATCCTCAAAGCGGTTTTCTCCCATGGACAAGACGTAGCCCCAGTCCGCTATAGCCAGAGCCTGCTTGGCATTTTGCTCCACCATCAGGATGCTGACGCCAAGGCGGTTGATCTCCTGCAGGAGAGCAAAGGTCTGCTCAACGTACAGGGGCGACAGGCCAGCAGTGGGCTCGTCCAGTAACAACAGCCGGGGCTCTGTCATCAACGCCCGCCCCATGGCCAGCATCTGCCGCTGCCCACCGGAGAGGGATCCCGCCGCTTGCTTTCGCTTCTCTTTTAGGGGCGGAAACAGCTCATAAACCCGCTCCAGTTGAGCAGTGTAGTTATCGCGCCGGATAAAGGCCCCCATCTCCAGGTTTTCCTCCACCGTGAGGGAGGGAAAGACATTGTTGGTTTGGGGCACAAAGCCAATCCCCCGCCGCACCAGTTGCTCGGCAGGGAGATGGGTGATGTCAGAGCCTTGGAACAGCACCCGGCCAGAGTGGATGGTGGCCAGCCCAAAGAGGGACTTGAGCACCGTGGATTTGCCCGCGCCGTTGGGGCCGATGATGACCACAATTTGGCCCGGATTGACCTTGAGGCGGATCCCTTTGAGGATGTCCACGCCGCGGTAGCCGCTGTAGAGATCTTGAATCTCTAGCAAAGGGGTCATGGGGGGGATCCCTCCGGCGAGACGGTGGAGGCCGGCCCGGAGCTGAGAGCATCCGCCAGGGCAATGGATCCGAGATAGGCCTCACGCACGGCTGGGTTTTGCTTGATTTCCTGCATGGATCCCTGCGTCAGCACCCTCCCCCCCGCCATGACCACCACATGGTGGCAAAGGCGAGTCACCAGATCCAGGTCGTGTTCGATGATGCAGAAGGTGCAGCCGCGCTCACGGTTGAGGTACTCGATAAAGCACATCAAGTCCGCCAGCAGCGTGCGGTTGACACCAGCCCCTGGCTCGTCCAAGAGGATGACCCGCGCGTTCGCCATTAGAGTACGTCCCAGTTCCAGCAGCTTCTTTTGTCCGCCGGAAAGGTTGACCGCCAGTTGATCGCGTAGGTGGATGAGGTTGAGCCGTTCCAAAACTTCTTCAGCCCGAGCCTGAAGCTGGCGCTCTTGCCGTTGCACGCGTCGCCAGCGGAACCAGGTGTTGAACAGGTTCTCCCCCGCCTGCTCAGGAGGGACGACCATCAAGTTTTCTAGAACGGTCATGCGGCCAAACTCCCGCGGGATCTGGAAGGTGCGCACCAGCCCGCGGTGGAACAAGCGGTGGGGAGGCAGGCCGGTGACATCTTCCCCATCCAGCCAAATGCGGCCGCTGCTGGGTCGAATAAACCCGGCAATGATGTTAAAAAGAGTTGTTTTCCCCGCCCCGTTGGGGCCGATCAAGCCCGTGATCCGGCCAGCTTCGATGCGGAAGGAACAGCGATCCAGGGCATTGACGCCGCCAAACTGTTTGGAGATGTTGTCGATAACAATCACGCTGCTGCTCTGGGAAAACTCGATTACCCAATGGATCCGCCATTGTATGAACTTTTATCGTAGGATAGCGAGCCCTATTTAACCAAACTCGGGAATAGGTTTGCCAAAAAGCTACTCCTTGGGGGTTGGGCTGACTCTAGGAGGGAACTCTCCGAGGTAAGCCAACGTCTGCTTCTGTACCATCAACTTTTGGGAATCGCAGTTTTATTCCCTCATTGGAGGTTCTTGGTTATGTCCTCTGTGCACAAACTGACCCGGCGGGCCTTCGCAACGGCGGCAGCTCTGACGGCAGCGGCGCTGGCCACCACCCTGCTGCCGAGCACAGCTCAGCAAGCAGCCCAAACCCCGATCAAAATTGGAGCGCTGCTGTCTTTGACAGGCGACCTGCAAGCCTATGGGGAAAACTGCCTCAAGGGCATCAAGCTGGCCCTGGATCAGATCAACGCTGCTGGCGGCGTCCTCGGATCCCAAATCCAAGTGGTGGAGGCGGATGACCAAACCTCAGCCCAGCCGGCTATCGATGCTGCCCAGCGGCTCGTGAATGTGGAGAAGGTGGCCGCCATTATTGGTGCTTTGGGCAGTGGCGTTACCATCCCAGTGGCCACAACAGTAACAGTTCCCAGCAAGATTCCGCAGATTTCGCCCGCTTCTACTGCTCCCAGCATCACCACCTTGGACGACAATGACTTTCTGTTCCGCACCGTTCCTTCCGATGCTTTCCAAGGGGTAGCCCTGGCGCAAATTACCCGCGAAGAGAAGCTGGATCGCCTGGCGGTTATCTACATCAACAACGACTACGGCCAAGGGCTGGCCGACAGCTTCAAGGCAGCCTTTGAGAAGCAGGGAGGCAAGATCACCAAGGCCGTCCCCTACGAGCCCGGCAAAGCCTCCTACCGCGGCGAGCTGGATCAGCTCAAGGAAGGGGATCCCCAGGCCCTAGTGGTTATTGGCTATCCAGAAAATGGTGCGGTTATCCTGCGGCAGGCTTTGGAAGGGGGGCTATTTGACCGCTTTGTCTTCACAGACGGCATGCGCTCTCCCGATCTGGCCACCCAGGTGGGGGCGGACAAGCTTGAGGGATCCATCGGCACTTCGCCCCAGGCCCTCACCGATAGCAAGGCTTACCAGAGCTTTGCCGAAGCCTACAAAACTACCTACGGGGAGCTGCCCCCCACGCCTTACATTGACACCGCCTACGACGCCGCCTTCCTCTTAGCTCTGGCCATTCAAAAGGCCGGCAGCACCGATGGCACCGCCATCCGCGATGCTCTGCGGCAAGTGGCCAATCCCCCCGGCACCGAGATCCTGCCAGGAGAGTGGGCCAAGGCGGTGGAGCTACTCAAGAAAGGGGAGGACATTGACTACACCGGTGCTTCCGGCTCGCTGAACTTCGACGAGAAGGGAGACGTGGCTGGAACCTTTGCCCACTGGACTTTTAAAGAAGGAAAGATCGTGGATTTGCAGGTGTTTGAGCCGGAAGGCTAAGAGTCTTTAGGCCGGTGGTGCTCGGCTTGGCCGGGCCAGTTCCCGCCTAAGCTCAAAAGCGGGGGTCTGCAGAGGAGACTTTTGCAGGCCCCTGTTTTTTGGGGAAGATCAACAGGAGGGGAGCAAGTCTTTGCTGTGAACCTGTACCGAGATGTGCTGCGGCCCTTGCTTTTTTCGGGCCTGAGGGCTGACCCGGAAGCGGTCAAGGTGGGGCTCTTGCGCGCCCTGGAGTGGCTGGACGCCACCCAGGCTACCGGGATCCTGGCTCTTTTGGAGCGCCTGTTCTGCTATCGGGATCCCCGGCTAGAAGTACGGCTCTGGGGCCTCACTTTCCCCAATCCCATCGGCCTGGCCGCGGGCTTTGACAAGGATGGTCACGCTTTGGCCGTCTGGCCCAGCTTGGGCTTTGGCTTTGTGGAGGTGGGCACCGTCACTCCTCAGCCCCAGCCGGGCAACCCCAAGCCGCGCCTGTTCCAGTTGCCCCAGGATCGGGCTGCTCTCAACCACATGGGCTTCAACAACCAGGGGGCGGCAGCTCTGGCCGAACGGCTGCGCCGGCTGCGCCAACGTCTCATTCCCATTGGCATCAACCTGGGCAAAGGGAAGGCCACCCCCCTGGAGGCGGCGGCTGCCGACTACCTGGCCAGCTTTCGTCTGTTGCGGGAGCTGGGAGACTATTTTGTGGTCAACGTCAGCTCCCCCAACACGGCGGGATTGCGATCCCTGCAGGCTGCCGAGCAGTTGGCGCCCATCCTAGCGACGTTGCAGGGGGAAAATCGCGGACAGAAGCCCCTTTTGGTGAAGATTGCCCCTGACTTGGATTGGCCAGCAATTGACGCCATCCTGGAGCTGGCCCAAGCCTACGGACTGGCGGGGATTGTAGCCACCAACACTACCCTGCGCCGCGACAACCTGAAAACCCGCTTCCTGCCCGGCCTGGGGCCCCTCGCTACGGCAGCCGGCGGCATCAGCGGCGCCCCCCTGCGACAGCGCTCCACCCAGGTGATCCGCTACATTCACCAAGCCACCCAGGGGCAATTGCCGATTATTGGAGTGGGGGGCATTTTCACTCTGGCCGACGCCCTGGAGAAACTGGAGGCCGGGGCCAGCCTGCTCCAGGTCTATACCGGCTGGGCCTATGAAGGGCCAAGCCTAGTTCCCCGCCTGTTGCGCGGCCTGGCCGCTGCCAGGAATCCCGCCCCTTTCTCCTCGGAGAGAATGCCGCCAGGGATCCAATCCGGGCGTAAGATTGTTATGGATCCCTGAGGGAACTTGCCGGTGAACCTGCTGCAACACCTGTTCAAAACCCCCCATCCAGTTATTGGGGTGGTTCATCTGTTGCCGCTTCCCACCTCCCCCCGTTGGGGCGGCGACCTGGAGTGGGTGATCGCTCAGGCGGAGCAGGCTGCCACGGCCTTGGCAGCAGGAGGAGTAGATGGGATCCTCGTCGAGAACTTTTACGATGCGCCCTTTGCCAAGGAGCAGGTGGATGCGGCGGTGGTGAGCGCCATGACCGCAGTTGTCCAGCGACTGAAAATGCTGGTCTCCCTGCCCATCGGGATCAACGTCCTGCGCAACGATGGCTACAGCGCCCTAGCCATTGCCGCCTGTGTGGGGGCCCAGTTTATCCGGGTCAATGTCCTCTGCGGGGCGATGGTGACCGACCAGGGCATCATTGAGGGAAATGCCCACCGCCTGCTGCGCTACCGCCGCGAGCTGGGGGCCGACATCAAGATCTTTGCCGATGTGCTGGTGAAGCACGCTCAGCCCCTAAGTCCCATTAGCCTGGAGGCGGCTATCGCCGACACGGTGGAGCGCGGCCTAGCCGATGCCATTGTTCTCTCCGGCTGGGCCACCGGAAAACCGCCTCTTCTGGAAGATTTGAAGCTGGCCCGCCAAGTTGCCCCTCAGGTACCTCTGTTGATTGGCTCAGGGGCCACCGCCGAAAACATCGGCACCCTCATCCGCCACGCGGATGGCGTGATTGTGGCCAGTTCTCTGAAACGGCCGGCCCGTTCCGCCGGCATGCCGGTGGGCTGTGCGGATCCCTTTCCCCTCATCGACCCCATCCGGGTGCGGCAGTTTGTGGAAGCATTGCACCTTGGCCTGGGCGAACAGCCCGCCAATCCGGCTTGCCTGGCCACTCCCAGCTCTAGCTGCAGCTAGACCTCAGGGATAGAATTGGCATTACTTCGTCGTATCAGGGTTTCTCCTCATGTTGTCGGCTGAACTCGAAGGCTGGCAGCCTTCCCCCAGCTTGGTTTCCGCTCCCGTTGGTGGGACGGAGCCCTTGCCCTTGGAGGAAGTTTCGTGGAGCCACGTGCCGGCTCAGGTTCCCTGCATTTGGGTCATCGACGATGACCCGGTGAACGGTCGTTACATCGGCGAAGTCCTCAAAAGCTCCAACTACCGGGTGGAAAGCTGGGAAAGCGGCCAGTTGGCCTGGGAGCACCTGCAGACCCTGGATGAAAGCGAATGGCCGGATTTGATCATCTGCGACTGGGTCATGCCGGGTTTGTCTGGAGTAGAGCTCTGTCGCCGTCTGAAGCACTCCGCTGCCGGCCAGTTTGTCTACTTCCTTTTGCTCACCGCCCGCTCCGAAGTTGAGGATCGGGTGCAGGGGCTGGATGCAGGGGCGGACGAGTTTATCGTTAAGCCGGTCGAGGCTGAGGAGCTGCGGGCCCGGGTACGGGCGGGACTGCGCCTGCAGCGGCTCACCCGAGCTCTGGCCCAGGCCAACCGGCAACTGCGGGCCCGCAACGAGCTGTTGGAGTCTCTGTCTTTGACGGATCCCTTGACTGGAGCCTTGAACCGCCGCGCTCTCGACCAGGCGTTGCCCCATTTACTCAAGCAGGTGGGGCCCCGTGGGCAAGCCCGCTATCGCTATCTCTGCCTGCTGATGATGGATGTGGATTACTTCAAGCAGGTCAACGACACCTACGGCCACTTCATCGGCGACTGCGTGTTGCAGGCCCTTGTTGGGCGGCTGCACAATCAACTGCGTCCCTCCAGCCTGCTCTACCGCTACGGCGGCGAAGAATTTGTCTGCGTCACCCCTGGGCTCAACCCCGCCCACTGCCACCGCTACGCCGAGTCTCTGCGCCGGGCCATCGCCAGCCGGCCAATTGACGTTTCGCCCAAACGCAGCGTGCCTGTCACCATTAGCATTGGCGGGATCGTTATCAGCGAAGATGCCCCCTTAGATCCAGAAACTGCTCTCCAGCGAGCGGACGAGGCCCTCTACCAGGCCAAGCAAGCCGGGCGAAACTGTGTACGCCTCTTCCTGCCATCGCTACTGGAGAACTACTGTCCTCCGCCGGGCTCGAGAGGGTAGCCGGAAGCTGCCGCCAAGGCTTCCAGCGAGCGCAGCCCCACGTAGGTGCGGCCGTTGATGATCCAGGTGGGATAGCTGGTGATCCCTGCTTCTGTGCATGCCTGGGCTTGGGGCGTACCGGGACCGTTGGGGGAGCACTCCACGTAAGGCACTTGGGCAAAGGCCGACCCAAACAGCTCTTTCTGCTCCTGACAATGGGGGCACCAGTAGGCCCCGTACATGGTGCCGCCGATCTGCCGCAGGTGGGCCGCCAACCCTGCCGCCAGGGGGCTGGGGGGAGGAACTTGGTTGGCATACACCCCAATGGTGGTCACCAAGGTGAGAAAGCTCACGAGAATGTAGCTAAAGGCCAGCTTGCCCCAATCCAGCCAGCGGTGGCCCAGCAGGGTTACCGCCCACAGGCCGGCCACCAAGACTATGGCGGTGGTGCAATACAGACAAAATTGCCGCAGCACCCCCACCATCAGGTAGAGCATGTACATTTCAAAGGCGGTCATGGCGGAAACCAGACCAAACAGGGCCGGCCAGCGCCACCGCTTCACCAGCGGGATCCCATCCGGCAGCACCGCCAGCGCCAAGACCCCCAAAAACCCCAGCAGGCCAACTGTTGCCGTCGGGATCCCCAAAAACTCTGCCCAACGGCTGGAGAGCACCAGGTCGCACCCCCCATCCCCCGTGCAGAAAGCGGCAGGCTGATCGGTCAGCTTGGTGTAGGTGAGGTAGGCCGTCAACAGGGATCCCAAGCTGGCCAAGGTTGCCAAGATGGGACGAGCATGGCGCTGCAGCCAGGTCTCTTCTTGGGTTCTGAGTTTGAGGTAGAAGGCCATGGGGTTCTAGAGCGTTCCAGCAGATGGACACCCCCGATTATAGTGGGGCAGCGTTGGCCTCGTCCGTGGGATCCGAGGCAGAAGAGCCGGCTGAGCGCCGCACTTGGGCAGCAAACCTATCCCCCAGTGGCTCCAGCTCCAAAATAGATCCCATCTTGGAGTTGGAAATAGGCCGGTCGCAGATCCCCCAGCGGCGACGAAAGTAGCGGGCCAGATCTTTTTCGGCCAGAGCCAGATACACTGGCCGGCCATGGGGACAAGTGTGGGGATTGGCGGTGCGCTGCCAGGCCTCCAGCAACTGTTGCATCTGCTCCAGGGTAAGGGGGATCCCATTGCGCAGGGCGCCACGACAGGCCACCGCCACTTGAGCTGATTCGAGGTCAGCACAGCGGCTCAGCTCCAGGAGGGATCCCTGAATCTCCTTGGGATCTTCCGACCACAGGGCCAGAGGCAGGCGGCGCACCAGATAGGTGTTGGGGCCAAAGGGTTCCGGCTCCAGCCCTAATTGCTCCAACTGCTCCACGGCTTGGGGGGATAGTCCCTGCAGCATTACAGGTGTCTCCAGCTCCACCGGCTGCCAATGGCGTTGGATGTACTCGTAGCGCACCCGCTCGTGGGCCAGGTGCTGTTCCACCAGCCATAGCCCCTGAGGGTGCTCCGCCAGGATGTAGATTCGGTGCAGTTGGGCCAGGGCCCTAAGAGGGGGCAGGGAGGGAGCCGAGCAAGCGGGAGCAGCAGGAGCTGGGTTGAAGGGAAGATGGGGCTGCCGGCTGGCCTCATAAACCGACTTGGCCTCGCTGGCCCGGATGAGATGCACCGAGCGGCGGCTGGCTTGGCCAGATCCCGATTGGAGAAGAGCGTGCAAGTGCTGGCGCAATTGCTCCTGTCGGATCTCCGGATCCTGGAGATAGAGCTCGCTCTTGGCAGGATGGCGATTCCAGTCCACCTGCTCTGGCGGCAAGCGCAGGTGCACCACCACCAGCGGGTAGCGGTGGCGGGGCAAGGCGTGCTGAAAGACTGACTGGATTAGCCGTTGCCACTCCGGCATCTGCACAAAGCGCCCGTTGACGGCCACGCGGATCCAATCGGGGCGGGGGCGATGCAGACGATCCGGTAGGCCCAGCACCATTTCCCAATCGCTGTCCCCCTCTCGGATCCGTCGGTAGCGCAGATCCGAGGGATCCACCTGCGGTAACACTTGTAGCAGCAGATCTTGCAAAGACTGGCCCGGCCACAGGCTGAGCAACAGTTGCCCCTCCTGGCGCACCTGCCAACTCACCCAAGGATGGGCCAAGGCTGCATTCTGCACCAGTGTCAAGAGCGGGCGAGTCTGGGGCAGGGAGCGGCGGCGCAAGGGCCAATCGGCAAACAAATCCGCCACCGTGACCACCGTTCCCAAGGCCATGGCTGCTGGTTGCCTGTGGGTCAGCTCCCCTTGGCGGTCGTAGGCGGCCAGCCAGCCGTGGGCATCCGCAGCATGGCGGGTCTGAATCGTCAGGGATCCCAGGCGGGCCAGGCTGTGCAGGGCTTCGCCCCGAAACCCCAGGCTACGCCCATCTAACTTGCTGGTGGTGTGGCGGCGAGCCACCTGCTCCAACTCCGAACCTGGGATCCCTTGCCCATTATCGGCCACCCGCACCTGCCAGCGACTGGGCCAAATCTCTACCTGAATGCGGGTGGCCTGAGCATCGAGGGCATTTTCCAGCAACTCCCGTAGGGCCGCCTCCAGCGAGTCAATCACCTCTCCCGCGGCCATCTGGGCGATCCGCTCTGGGTTCAGGGGCTGGATTTTGGACATGGAGTGAGTTGAGAAAGCAGACCCTCTTCCTGCCAGCCTGTCGCCGAAAGGCCAACAGCGTCGAGCTTTAGCTTAGCTCTCTCTCTGTTGCCGGTGGACAGCGCCTTGCTAATAATTTTCATTAACTTCAAGGGCCCTCTCAGGCAAAGTGAAGGATTGCTGCTCTGCCCCCCTACCCGTTGGCAACCGCCAAGAGCTCCGAGAAAAAGAGAGCTGAGTGGGTGGACAGTTAAAGGAAGCCTTAAAATCCCAACCCCAGTCATCAGCCTCTACTAGGATTTAAATAATAAAATTTCTCATTAAGGGGGAGATTATGGTAGCACAGCAAGCTCGGGCCAAAGAGCTGTTTAGAGAGGCCTTTGAGAATCGCTACACCTGGGATAAGGACTTTCCTGGCTACCAAGCTGAGATAGCCTACTTTCCCAAAGAAGATGACAGCAGCCTCTCCTTCTCAGGAGTTGTGAGTATTGACCGCAACATGAAGATTGATATTGCCGGCGTCGAGGACGAGGAGATCCGCCAGAAAATAAGGGAACAGATGTGGGAAATCATGGTGCATCGCGTTCGTCATTCCTTCGACGAAGAACACGGTGGCCACACCTTTGTCTATGGAGAGCCACAAAATTCAGACATCACTGAAGTTCTTGTTTCGGGCTTATCTTCTACTGATAGGTACTGGGTTCAGGACAAGCACATTCAAAGGGTGCATCGCCATCTTGCCAATCGGACAATTACAGTCTCAGTTCAAGAGTTTTACGATACAGGTGAGGGCTACCTACCCACTCACTACACTGCTGAGTATGGTAGCCCAGGAACCGAAGAAAAAACTCAAGCAAAGATGATCTATGAAGATCGTTATCAAAAAATAGGTCGGTATTGGATTCCAATTGAGAGAAGAATTTGGCAAGAGCAGGATGGCAAAAAAAGTGCATCGCCTCAGCTTTTCCTCTTCTCAAATATTCGATTTTTCGAATAGCTGGGAAAATACAGCCTGTTAATTTAAAATAGGGTACAGGTTTTAAGAGGAAGGAGAGAAGGGAATGCCAACCCATTCTTTGGA
>NZ_JANSJN010000007.1:41761-44679 GCF_047462555.1 Synechococcus sp. B60.1 | reverse complement strand
AATTTCGCGGTAGCAGAGCGATTGAAGCTTGACTGGGTTGACCACCTTCTCTGGTGTGTTTTGGTTGACCCAGTTTAATGCTTGCGCAAAAGCGTCTAGCGTCGCATCCAGCTTGGCGGCTTGCGACACAGACACCTTGAGCTTGCAGGAGATAGTCAGGACTTGGGCCATGTCACAATTATCCGTCGTCCGCATTCCTCCCGGCCTTGACCGGCCCCCCTCCCCCCGTATACGGGGGTACAGGGCGGGGCTCCTGCGGTTTCTAGCTGAAATCGGCTCGGTAGCCCCGGCAACTCTAGTTGCCCACACTACCTCCAGCCTGGGATTGGCATGGCCGTCTAAGGCCTCTGGCCTGCCGACACGAGTGGTTGGAATCCCTGAAGAATTAAGCAAACCTAGGTGGCAAGGCTAAAGCAGCTTATGCCAATGCCTACGGCAAGGCCCAAGCAATACCCAGAGCAGCCATGCCGACGGTTGGGTATGAGGTTTCTCGAGACTGAGGAAGCTTATACTTCTGTTCGCACTGGGGGTCTGGAGACCTTGGCCAGCTTTCTGGATAGCGATTTTCTGCCCAGAGGCAGTAAAAAACCTGAAGGGTAGAAGTTGATAGGAAAGCAGGTGAAGTGTGGACTGTTGAGAACCTTAGATGGTTGGCTAATCACTGCCGACGCCAATGCGGCAATCAACACGAAGTAACGGCAACTTTTGGACTTTGTCTGTGGGGAGTTAGCAGAGGCGCTTTGACAAGGCCTTTAGGAGTTTGCTTCTGGGCTGCTTGAAAATCCTTGCCACTTAAGTGCGGGGAGTGTCAAAACGGGTTATCGTATCAAGGGGATCCCCGTGTGGGGAAACAATCTGGGCTGCTCTCCCTTGGTAAAGATTGCCATGCATTCGAGCGAGTCTTTTCGACGCACCAAAATTGTCGCCACCATCGGCCCTGCCAGCTCCAACCCCGCCATCCTAAGGGAAATGATCCTGCAAGGGGCAACCACCCTTCGCCTCAACTTCTCCCATGGGGATCACGATCTGCACCGCCGCAACATCCGCCTCATCCGCCAGACCGCTATGGACCTGGGCATCCAGGTCGCCATTTTGCAAGACCTGCAGGGGCCCAAAATTCGCCTGGGCAAGTTTGCCGAAGGCTCGATTACCCTCAGGAGCGGGGATCCCTTCGTGTTGACCAGCAAGCCCATTTTGGGATCCCAGGAGCGCAGTTGGGTCACCTACGACAAGCTGGCCCAAGAGGTGCCGGAAGGGGCGACGATCCTCCTCGATGACGGTCGGGTGGAGATGCGGGTGGAGGCAGTGGATCCCGAGGCGGGGGAGCTCTTCTGCCGCACCATTGTCGGCGGCACCCTCTCCGACAACAAGGGAGTGAACTTCCCCGGCGTGCGCCTCAGCATCCGCGCCGTTACCGAAAAAGATAAGGCAGACCTTTACTTCGGCCTCAACCAAGGGGTGGACTGGGTGGCCCTTAGCTTTGTGCGGGATCCCTCTGATGTGCTGGAGCTGCGGGAACTGATGGCCGCTGTCGGCAAGCGGGTTCCTATCATCGTCAAGATTGAAAAACACGAGGCCATCCAACAACTGCCCCAGATCCTGGCCCTCAGCGACGGGGTAATGGTGGCGCGGGGAGATCTGGGTGTAGAGCTGCCGGCGGAAGAGGTGCCGATTTTGCAGAAGCGGATGATCGCCATGGCCAACTGCTTAGGGATCCCGGTGATCACTGCTACCCAAATGCTGGACAGCATGGTTCACAGCCCTCGTCCCACTCGGGCTGAGATCTCGGATGTGGCCAATGCTATTTTGGACGGCACCGATGCCGTCATGCTCTCCAACGAGACGGCGGTAGGCAAATATCCCGTCGAGGCGGTGGCGACCATGGCCCGCATTGCCGTGCGCATCGAACGGGATTACTTCAGCCCAATCTATGTCGATCGCCGCCAACACCTGCGCGCCCTCACCCTGCAGGAGCTGAGCCAAAACAACAACAGCTCTGGTAGCAATGGTTCGTCCCGGCCCAAAACCCTGATCGCCGACTCAATTAGCCGCGCCGTAGGGGAGATTGCCCAGGAGTTGGATGCGGTGGCGGTGATGACCCTGACTAAAACTGGGGCTACGGCTCGCAATGTCTCCAGGTTTCGCCCTCGCACCCCGATCTTGGCGGTAACTCCTCATGTAGAGGTGGCGCGGCAACTGCAGTTGGTGTGGGGGGTACGGCCCCTGTTGGTCATGGATTTGCCTACCACCCGCCAGACCTTTCAGGCCGCCATCAACGTGGCTCAGGAAGAAGGTTTGCTCAAGGATGGCGACTTGGTGGTGCTCAGCGCTGGCACTTTGCCAGGCGTATCCGGCTCCACCGATCTGATTAAGGTAGAGGTAGTAAAGGCAGTGGTGGCCAAAGGCAGAGGGTTTGGCAAAGGCACTGTCAGCGGCCCGGCCCGCATCCTCAGATCTAGCCTCGACGCCAGCAAAATCACCGCTGGCGACATCCTGGTTGCTCGCGCTACCGATGCCAACTATGTGGAGGCGATCAAACAGGCGGCTGGGGTGATCACCGAAGAAGATGGGGCCTCCTCCCATGCGGCGGTGATCGGTCTGCGGTTGGGGGTGCCGGTGCTGGTGGGAGTTAAGGATGCTACGCGCCTCATCCGCGACGGGGCCATCGTTACCTTGGACACCGAGAGGGGGATTGTCACTTCAGGAGCGGATGGGTTGGGCTTTTAACGGGTTTGGCGGTCATTGCGGACAAGGGTGAGACTGTCTCCTAGGCTCTCTCCCTGGGAAGGGGGAGGCAGGGATCTGCGCCGACAAGGACTCCTCAACGATCTGGAAAACAGTCTCAGCAAACTCGGCGAAGCAGATCGCCCTGCCAGGGTGCTTATGGTGGTGGTAACCGATGGCCAAGAGAACGCCAG
>NZ_JANSJN010000007.1:33870-41661 GCF_047462555.1 Synechococcus sp. B60.1 | reverse complement strand
AAAAAATCTGGTGGAACTGGCCGAGATCCTAGCCACTCCAGCAGAGCTGAGCCAATGCCCGCTCACTGGGTTTATCCGCGCAGGGAGCAGCAGAGGCGGCCATCGGCACCTTAGGAAACAGAGGCAGGGATCCAGTTGACGGACAGCCCCCTTAGAAGGGGATGGGATCCCTTTCAGCGTCGTCGAGCGCAGTGACGTAGCAACCAACTGGCGGCAGCCCGATCGCCCTCGTCCCAGGCCAATCGCTCCACGGCCACCATCACCATTGAGGTAATCACAGCCTCACTCAGGTGGCGGGAACGCAAGCGCTGCACGGCTGAGGTGGCGGCCTCTAGGTCGCGCCTACGAATTGCGCGGAGCAGCTCATCAGACATAGGCGAAGGCCAACGCGCCTCACTACCTTTCTTCCTGGTACCTTTCTACCGCAAGCGTCAGAAGCTTCCCTTTTCCTTCATTTTCTTGTCAGATAACGCAAAAGTTCGTCTTGCTCCCACAAAGCGTCTCAAAAAACATCCTGAGGAATTGTTACACTTCCCAACAACAGGCTGGTATCAGTTTCGGCACAGGCCTTCCCGCTCCCTTCGACAAGGCCAACCAACCCAGATCTCAACCGACGGCCATGGCCGCAGGCGAGCGTGGGATCCCTTGCAGCAGCCGCTCCATCTCCGCTTGCAAATCCTGGGTTAGAGCTTGTACGGCCTGCCGGCGGTTGGCCTGATAGGCGGGCCAGCGCTCTGAAACCGAGAGGGGATCCCCGATGCTGAAACGGGCCAGCCGCGGCCCCAATCTGGGAGGGGCAGCGCCGACGGCGTTTTTGCCTTTGATCCAGACCAACAGGTTCCACAGCCGCAGGGCAGTTTCGGCCAGTTCCTCCAGGCCGGGCTGCTCCGGCAGGGGACGCACGGCAAACACCATCAGGGTCTCCACTAGGCGCATGTGCCAGAGGTGGAAGCTGGCCTCCGAGGCAACGCGATTGGCCAGCCCCTTCTCCAAAGCCGAAAGCGCAGCAATATCAGGGATATCTTCCCGGTAGATCCAGGCCCAGCCTGCCTGTTCGATGCGATGCCGCCGCTCGATCAAGTTCCCCTGGGGCTGCAGGCCAAAGTGCTGCTCGGCCACGCGCAGGGCCAGATCCGATAGGCTTTGCAGACGTGCCCACAGACCTTCTCCCTCTTTGAGGTTGACCCGAGCGGCAGAGGGCAGGGCGGGGGCGTAGAAGCGCTCGTAAAAATGCTCCATAACCTGAATCAAATGCTCGGCCAGGCGAAGCAAGCGGGCCATCAGAAACCCCTTGCCGACATGTGCCGAGCGCGTGGCCGGGAGCTTGCAATCGGCCTCCATACGGCGGAGCAACCTGTCCAGGGCCGCACTGGGATCCCTCAAATAGGAGTAGCGGAGGCCCACCGGCAAGATCAGCACCTCCTCCGGGCGCCCCGCCTTATGCAGATCCTCCACCGCCCAAAAACTCATTTGCGCCACCCCCGGCTCCAGCGGGTTGAGCAGCCCACTCATGCCGTTGATCGTCCCCTCTGGAGCCACCGCCAGTGGGTACTGGCCTGAGACCAACTGCTCGCGAGAGCTCTTCAGCCCTGCCCGATCCAGACGGCCCCGCAAAATCGGGATCCCGCCCAGCCGGGGAAGCCCCCAGCGGCCAATGAAGCCCAGCCATAGCGGCAGGCCGCGGTCGTAGACAAACAAAACGTGGGGCCGCTGCCGCAGGCGGATCCCCTGTTGTCGAGCCACCTGAGGCAGAAGATGGGAAAACAAGTACATCAGGCAGGGGGGATCGTCAAGGGTGGGGTGGCGAAAGGCTACCAACAGGCGAATCTTGCCTGCCTCGAATTGCTGATAAAGCTGAGCCAAACGCTCGCCCCCATCTACCTCAACGCGCGGGATCCCTTTGGCCCAGCGCAACCAGAAGGGCAAACCCGCCTGCGCCAAACGAACCACCCAAGGCGTCAATCGCGGCGGCAGAAATTTGAGAGGAGGTTGAACAGTCTGGTACATAGGGATCTTCAGATCTAGGGTTGGCAAGTCAATAAACCCACGCTTCGGATCCCATCTTATGGAGGGTTTGGAGGAGAGAAAGCCCTGCAGTGACAGTTTCTCAACTGGATTCCCTTGCCCAACTCCAGAAGAGGTTCAAGCTCCTGTTGTTTTTTTCCTGCGGCTCCGCGTCTTTTTGGGGGCAGCTTCTTCGTTCGAGGTTGAGTCCTCCATCACCTGGCCGTTGAGTACTTGCTTGAGGTGAATGTGCTTATAGCCCAACTGAATCTCAAACTCATCGCCGGGCTTGAGATTCATTTTTTCGGTGTAAGCGGACCCGATGATGATCTGACCATTCTTGTGAACGCTCACGCGAAAGGTTGGCTCGCGGCCGCGCTTGTCACGGCTGGAAGTTGGACTGAGGCTCAGACCTTTTGCCGCCAGCACCGCATCATAAAACTCATTTAAGTTGACGCGGAGCTTGTTGGTCTTGGTCATGGTTACGTAGCCACAGCGCTTTGCCGTCTCGCGGCGCGGAAGATGGCTCAACGCTTCTACCTTCTGCAGGAGAGCCTTCCCGGTTAAAGGTTGTGGTGGTATATCCAACATTTTCTGATGCCCTACAGTCCTCTCCAGGATCATAACCTCCTGGCGTACTTCTGCAACCAAAAGTTGGGGGCTCTTTTCGAGGTCACATTTTTCTCCTACTACTTGAAGTGGTTCTCTAAGGGAGAAAGGCTCTTCTCAATAGGCGTTCAATCGGTGTTCTTTCCGTGGTAAAAGGTGAGGGGGGCAGCAGGGACTCAAGTGCGGAGGGGGGCTGTAGCTTTTGTTTTGATGGCGACGAAGGCTGGAGAATCGGTATGGCTCTTCGGCGCCCTGGGTGCTTCGGCGGAGAGGCCAGAGGGATCCGCAGGATCGGGGGAAGAGACTTGCTTGAAGCAGTGGGCCAGGTCAGGATTGGCGATGATAAAGTCGCGCCAACCAGACTAGATCTGTTTCTCCAGTTTCCACCCCTCTGCCGTCCTAAACCCCCAAGACGGCTTCTCCAAACTTCAGCAAAAGGGGCTGTGATGTTGTGTTGCACAACGAGCCGGAAAAATAGCCAAAGCAAGCCTACGGCCCAATGCCATCACCCGCAGGGCCGGTAAGGGACTTCGGGCTTCTCAGCGGGAGCCGACGACGCCACGGGCGTTTGTCCCGCCGTTCGACGGGCGCGGGCGACGCAGGCCGCTAGCAGCCATTTCAAGACTGGCTGATGGCAGTAAGGGCTGGGGCAAAATGGGAGGGACAACTCAGCCGGATCCCAAGCGCTGGGCCACCTGGGAAGGAAGCTGGGCCAAAGGGATCCCTTCGAGGATCTCGGCTGCAAAAGCATAGGTGAGGAGTTGCCTGGCCTGGGCCTGGGGAATGCCGCGGCTTTGCAAATAGAAGATTTCTTCGGCCTCCAGTTGGCTGACGGTGGCCCCGTGGGCACATTTGACGTTGTCGGCAAAGATCTCCAACTGTGGCTGCGTATCCACCCGCGCCTTGGGGCTCAACAGCAGATTGCGGTTGGTCTGGGCGGCGTCTGTCAGTTGAGCTGCTTGGCTCACCAAAATGCGCCCGCTGAAGACCGCACGGGCCGCCTCGTCCACGATGCACTTGTGCAATTGGCGGCTGCTGCCGTGGGGCGCTTGATGCACCAGGCGGGAGTGGGTGTCGCTGTGCTGGGATCCCTTCAGCAGGGTCAGTCCCTGCAGGTGGGTGTAGGCCTGGGGTTCTACCTGGGCAAGCTCCAGGTTGTGGCGGGAAAATTGGGATCCCCACTGGATGGCCTGTAGCCGGTAGTGGCTGTGGCGGCCCTGGCGCACAGCAGTTTGGTTGATGTGAAAAGCCTGGGATCCCTGCCGCTGCAGGATCACATGGTGTAGACGGGATCCTTCAGCTAGGGCAATCTCGGTAACGGCGTTGCCAAAGGGGATCCCGGCCCCCCAGGAGAGGTGATCTTCAATCAGGGTGAGGGAGCTGTGG
The DNA here is from genome assembly GCF_047462555.1 of Synechococcus sp. B60.1. Taxonomy (NCBI): domain Bacteria; kingdom Bacillati; phylum Cyanobacteriota; class Cyanophyceae; order Synechococcales; family Synechococcaceae; genus Synechococcus; species Synechococcus sp. B60.1. The sequence goes on along the minus strand of NZ_JANSJN010000007.1, from coordinate 37,662 downwards.
GCCTGCAAAGCCACCAGACAGCGGGGCTGGGCCAAAACCGCCTCTCCTTCAGAGGCCACGGTTATCCAGAGCAGGTGCAAGGGCGGCAAAACCTCCTGCTGGGGCAGCAGCTCAATCTGGATCCCATCGCCTAGATGGGCGGTGTTGAGGGCGCTGAAGACATCGAGCTTGACGATGGTTTGCAACCATCCAGGAGCCGACTGGCTTAGGGGAGCAATTCGCAGGGCTGAGGGTAGGCCGCTCAAGTCAGAAAGGTGGGGAGCAAAGTAGCCGTTGACGAACACCGCATAGCTGTGACGGCTCTCCGGCCACAGCCAGGGCTCCAGCACGGCCTTCTCTAGCGTTGCCTGTCCAGGGCCGGCCAGGCGAAAGGTGTGGGCCACCAGCGGCGAGAGGTCGCTGTATTTCCAGTCTTCTTCGCGGGGGGTGGGGATCCCCAGTTCCGCCAGTTGGGCGCGGGCCTGCTGTCTCAGGGTGGTATGGGGATCTTCCACCTCTGGGATTTGGCGGAGGATGTGCTCCAGAAAGGGACGGCCAAAACCGCTGGCGTCGCTTTCTCGAACCGAGGACTTGGGCACCGCAGCGCTCATCCCACCTCCTCCTTGAGCCAGTCATAGCCCCGCTCTTCCAGCTCCAGCGCCAAGGTCTTATCGCCGCTGAGGAGAATGCGCCCCCCTTCCATCACATGCACATAGTCGGGGGTTACATACTCCAGCAGGCGCTGGTAGTGGGTAATGAGGAGTATGGCCTTCTCAGGGCCGGCCAGTTGGTTAATGCCCTGGGCAACGATGCGCAGCGCGTCGATATCCAGGCCAGAATCCGTCTCGTCTAAGATAGCCAGCGTCGGCTCCAGCACCGCCATCTGCAGGATCTCGTTGCGCTTTTTCTCGCCGCCGGAAAACCCTTCGTTGACGGAGCGCTCCAAAAAAGCGGGATCCATCCTGACAATACTCAGTTTTTCCCGCACCAAGTCGTCAAAATCGAGGGGATCCATTTCCGGCTGATCCCGATATTTCTGCCGGGCGTTGTAGGCGGCGCGCAAGAAGTCCAAGTTGCTCACCCCCGGAATCTCGATGGGGTATTGAAAGGCCAAGAAGATCCCGGCCCAGGCTCGCTCCTCCGGCTCCATTGCCAAGAGATCCTTGCCCAGATAGAGGATCTCGCCCCCTGTTACCCGGTAGTCGGGGTGGCCGGCCAAGATCTTGGAGAAGGTGCTCTTCCCGGAGCCATTGGGCCCCATGATGGCGTGGATCTCGCCGGCCCGGATTTCCAGGTTCACCCCTTTGAGGATAGGGGTACCGTCGATCTCAGCCGTGAGATCGCGGACAGATAGAATGACAGGGCTGTTTTCCCGGATCATGTCAGCAGTTCGTCTTGGGTCGAAGTATTGGCGGACAGACCTACCCCTTCAGCGCCGCCCCCAAGGTGGAGCTGCGCCAGGCTGCTCGGCAATTGGCAACGAGCATAGCCGCTCGCCAGGGATCTAGCCAACGGATCCCTCTAGCTTCAGGCTCAGCAGCCGATCCGCCTCGACGGCAAACTCCATCGGCAATTGGTTGAACACCTCTCGGCAGAAGCCGCTGATGATCATGGAGACGGCGTCTTCTACAGAAATGCCGCGCGACTGGAAGTAGAACAGTTGCTCTTCTCCGATTTTGGAAGTGGAAGCTTCGTGCTCTACTTTGGCAGTGTCGTTTTGCACTTCAATGTAGGGGAAGGTGTTGGCGCTGCACTGATCCCCAATCAACATGGAATCACACTGGGAAAAGTTGCGGGCGCCTTCTGCCTTGGGCCCAATTTTCACCAGGCCGCGATAGCTGTTTTTGGAATGCCCCGCCGAGATGCCTTTGGAGATAATTCTGCTGCGGGTGTTGCGGCCTATGTGGATCATCTTGGTGCCGGTATCGGCCTGCTGGTAGTGGTTGGTCAGGGCCACTGAGTAGAACTCGCCCACCGAGTTTTCCCCCACCAGCACGCAGCTCGGATATTTCCAGGTGATGGCCGAGCCGGTCTCCACCTGCGTCCAGGAGATCTTGGAGTTGGCCCCCTGACAGAGGCCGCGTTTGGTCACGAAGTTGTAGATGCCGCCCTTGCCGTTTTCGTCGCCGGCATACCAGTTCTGCACCGTCGAGTACTTGATCTCGGCATTGTCCAGGGCGATCAGCTCCACCACCGCCGCGTGCAGTTGGTTGGTGTCGAACATGGGGGCCGTGCAGCCTTCCAGGTAGCTGACGTAGGATCCCTCGTCAGCAATGATCAGGGTGCGCTCAAACTGGCCCGACTCGCCGTTGTTAATGCGGAAATAGGTGGACAGCTCCATCGGGCAGCGCACCCCTTTGGGCACATAGACAAAGGAGCCATCGCTAAACACTGCCGAGTTCAGCGCCGCGTAGTAGTTGTCGGCAATGGGTACCACCGTGCCCAGGTACTTGCGCACCAAGTCTGGGTACTCCCGTAGCGCCTCCGACATGGAGCAGAAAATGATCCCTTCCTTGGCCAGCTTTTCCCGGAAGGTGGTGGCCACCGAGACGCTGTCGAAAATGGCGTCCACCGCCACGTTGGCCAGCCGCTTCTGCTCCGACAAAGGGATCCCCAGCTTCTCAAAGGTTTCCAGCAGCACGGGATCCACTTCGTCGAGGCTCTTTTTCTTCTCCTTTACCTTGGGAGCGGAGTAGTAAACGATGTTCTGGTAGTCGATGGGCGGGTAGGTCACATTCGGCCAGGTGGGCTCGCTCATCTTCAGCCACTGGCGGTAGGCCCGCAGCCGGAACTCCAGCATAAAGTCCGGCTCCCCCTTCTTGGCCCAGATTTGCCGAATGATGTCCTCATTTAAGCCTTTGCCGATGGACTCAGAGGCGATGTCGGTAACAAAGCCGTACTTGTAGGGCTGGCTAATTAGGGTGCGGACGCTCGTAGACATGGATGGCTCTCGGTTAGGGACAGGGGCAAAACAGATGGCCAATTAAAACAACATGGTTGTTGCTTAACTAATCCTCAGGTTACTTTAGCAATGATCCCCTTGTCAAAGTAGCGGTGCTGGCAGCGGCAGCCGAGTAAACCCAGTCTAACCAGGAGGGCGAGGGTGGAGAGCGCGCGCAAGATCACCGATCCGTTCACGCAACCCGTTTCCAGCAAGCAGGCTATCTTGATCTACCTACGCAAGACGGGGCAGGCCACCGCCCAGACTCTGGCAGAGCACTTGGGCATTTCTCCCCAGGCCATTCGCCGCCACCTCAAGGATCTGGAGGCAGAGGGGCTGATCCACCATGTCGCTCAAGCTAGCGGTTTGGGCCGCCCCCAGCACCTCTATCAGCTCAGCCCCCAAGGAGAAGCGCAATTCCCCACCGGCTACGACGAGTTTGCCCTCGGTCTGCTCAATACGCTGGCTGAAACCCTGGGATCCGAACAGATGGGATCCCTGCTCCAGCAGCAGTGGCAGCGCAAAGCCCAGGAGTACCAAGCCCAGATGGGCTCCGGATCCCTGGCCGAGCGGCTGGAGCGCCTGGTGCAGTTGCGCCAGGCAGAGGGCTACATGGCGGAGTACTACCCCTATCCTGCCAACCTGGCTGCCCCAATTGCAGCAGAAGGCTCTGAGCAGTATGTCGAGCAATATGTCTTGGTGGAGCACCACTGCGCCATCGCCCAGATTGCCCAGCGCTTTCCCAGCGTCTGCGGCCACGAGCTGGAGATGTTTGCCGCCGCCCTGCCCGATTGTCGGGTGGAGCGCCTCACCTGGCAGGTGAACGGAGAACACCAGTGCGGCTACTGGATTGCCAAGACGGGATCCCCCCC
>NZ_JANSJN010000007.1:24828-33770 GCF_047462555.1 Synechococcus sp. B60.1 | reverse complement strand
GGTTACCGCTTACTTTATCAACAACGCCCAGCTTACTTCCTTGATTATTGTGGGCCTGGCCATCTTTGGCCTGCTGGCAGCGACCTTGACCCCCAAGGAAGAAAACCCGCAAATTGTCGTCCCGGCAGCGGATGTAGTTTTGCGGTATCCGGGGGCCAGCGCCGAGGTTGTGGAGAAGACGCTGATTACCCCTGTGGAAGCGAAGCTGCGGGAGCTGACAGGGATCGACCACATCTATTCGGTGGCCCAGGCCTCTGGCGGCTTGATCACGGTGCAGTACGAGGTGGGGGAAAACTGGGAAGACAGCCTGTTTAAGCTGCAAAACCATCTGTTTAGCCACCCGGAGCTATTCCCCCCTGGCGCCAGCTATCAGGTGCAGCCGGTCATCATTGACGATGTTCCCATCGTTACCCTGACCTTGACAGGGGCCGACTACACCGACAATCAGCTACGGCGGGTGGGAGAGCGGCTGCTGGAGGATCTGCGCAGCCTTCCCAACACGGCCAACCTGACGCTGGTGGGCGGGCATCCCCGCACCATTCGGGTGGATCTGGATCCGGAGCGGCTGGCCAGCTATGGTCTTTCCCCGACCCAGGTGGCCCAGCGCATTGCCGCCGAAAACTTGCAACTGCCGGCGGGAGACGTGGAGGTGGGATCCCAGCAGATCCGCCTGGAGGGGGGACAGCGGCTGGCTTCGGCTGAGGACGTGGCCGCCATTCAGATCAAGCCGGAGGTCTATCTCAGAGATGTAGCCAGCGTGCGGGATGAGTTTGCCGAGCGCACCTCCCTGACCCGCATCCACTTCCGCAGCGACGAGCCCATCACAGAGCCCTATCCGGATCCGCGCCGCCGCTCGACGGGAGAGTGGATCACCCAGCCGGCGGTCACCATCGGCATTGCCAAGAAGCCGGGAACCAACGCGGTCACCGTAGCCAAGGCCATTTTTCGGCGGCTGGAAGAGTTGCGGCCGCAGTTGCCTCCCGGGATCCAGGTTGCCGTCACCCGCAACGACGGGCGGACGGCTTCAAAAGCGGTTGGGAACCTCTACAACAGCCTCTTCCAGGCCATCGGCATTGTGGTGGGCCTGTTGTTGATCTTCCTGGGCTGGCGGGAGGCGGCCATTGTGGCTTTTGTAATCCCGTTAACTTTGGCCGGCACGCTGGGCGTGGGCTGGGTTGCCGGCCAAACGATTAACCGCATCACCCTCTTTGCCCTGATCCTGGCCCTGGGCACCTTGGTGGACGACGCCATCGCCGTTACGGAGAATATCCACCGTCGCTTTGAGCTGCGCCCCGGCATGAACTTTCGCGAGAAGGTGGAGGAGGCGATTGCCGCGGTGGAGGAATTGGGTGTGCCGGTTATTCTCTCCACCATCACGGTCATTTTGGCCTTCCTGCCCATGCGCTTTGTCACGGGGATGATGGGGCCCTACATGGGGCCGATCCCCTTTAATGTGCCGGTGGCGATGATCATCAGCACAACGCTGGCCCTGACGGTTACCCCCTTTCTGGCGGCCCGTTGGATTCGCCTCAAGCCCTCCACCGAGGCCTCTCCACCCCAGCTCGCTCTGGAAGAAACGCGCCTGTATCGGCTCTACCACCGCCTAATGCAGCCGCTGCTGGAGTCGGCCTTCCGGCGGCGTCTGCTGATTGGGGTGGTCACTGGCCTGTTCTTGGCCAGCTTTCTCCTGCCCCTGACCCAGGTGGTAAAGTTTCGCATGCTGCCCAAGGCGGACAAGGACACCTTCCTAGTGCAGTTGGATATGCCGCGGGGGACGGAGCTGGCCGCTACCGACGCTGTAGCCCGCGAGCTGGAGGAGGTGCTCAAGCAGGATGCCGAGGTGTTTAGCTTTGAAACCTACGTCGGTACGGGGGCGCCGGTGGACTTCAACGGCCTGCTGCGGGGATCCTACCGCCGCGAGGGCGAGGATGTGGCCGACATCCGCGTCCACCTCAGCCAGCCGGAAGCCCGTCGGATCGACTCGGAAGGGATCGTGCTGCGCCTACGGCCTGCTATGCAAGCGGTGGCGGAGCGGCACAACGCCATCGTCAAGCTGGTGGAAGATCCACCTGGGCCGCCCGTGCGGTCTACCCTGCTGGCAGAAATTTATGGCCCCGACTACGCCCAACTGCGGCAGTTGGCCAAGCAGGTGCGCCAGGTGTTTGGCGAGACGGAGGGCGTGGTGGACATCGACGACTCGGTGAAAAACCCCATTCCCCAGTTGACCCTGAAGGTGGATCCGGAGCGGGCCAACCGCGTCGGCCTGACCACGGCGGAGGTCTCCCAGACCTTGAGCTTGGCCCTGCGGGGATCCACCGTCAGCATCCTGCAACTGCCCGGGGAGCTGACACCCGTGGGGATCCATGTCCGCCTCGAGCCGTCGGCCCGGCAAAGCCTGGAGGATCTCAACCGCATTCAACTGCCGACGCCGACGGGATCCCTGGTTCCCCTGTCGGAGCTGGTGGAGTGGGTGCCCACGGTGGCCGACGAGCCCATCTTCCATAAAGACCAGCGGCCCGTGGCCTACGTAATGGGCGAGATGGCCCGCCGCTCCTCGGTCTATGCAGTCTTGGATCAAATAGCCTATTTCTGGCGGCATCCCCTCCCCAAGGGCTTTTGGATCCAGTGGGATGGGGAATGGAAGCTGACCCTGGACGTGTTCCGGGATCTGGGCCTCGCGATGTTGGTAGCCATTTTGTTGATTTACCTCATCCTGGTGGGCCAGTTCCGCAGCTTCAAGGTTCCGCTGATCATCTTGGGCAGCATTCCCCTGGCCCTCATCGGCATCCTGGTGGGCTTTAGCCTCAACGGAGTGTACTTCAGCGCCACGGCCATGATTGGGGTGATCGCCTTGGCGGGGATCGTGGTGCGCAACGCCATCGTCTTGCTGGAGTTTATCGCCGATCAGCGGGCCCAGGGGGTCAGCCTGGAAAAAGCCATTGTGGCAGCCGGGGCCGTTCGCTTTCGTCCGATTTTGCTGACCAGCATCACCACCATGTTGGGCACGGTGCCCATCTTGTCCGACCCGGTGTGGTCGGGCTTGGCCTGGACGCTGTTGACGGGGATGTTGACCTCTTCCGCCTTGACCTTGGTGGTCATTCCCATCTGGTTCTACGGGGAGCAAATCCGCCTTGCCAAAAAGCTGGCTCTGGAGCAAGCTGCTGCTCAGCCATCCCACCCGTAGAGAAACTTTTTGACATCCACCCTTCGAGAAGGAGACAAGACGATGTGGACATACCTGAGAAGATGGCTCCTGCTGGCGCTGGCCTTGGGCAGCTTGGGCTGGGGCGCTGCCGCCGCCCTGGCCCAGCCGGATCCCGCCCAACTGGCCAAAGCGGTGGAGTCCGTAGAATACCTGGATCAACTGCGGCACGGCCTGGCGGCCAGCTTGGCCGGATCCTCACCTGCGGGGGTGGATGCCGAGACCTTCAAACAGGTTTGTCGCCCTGTGGCGGTGCAGGCGCAGGCCCTGGCCCAAGAAAATGGCTGGCAAGTTAAGCAAATTGCCCAAAAGTACCGTAACCCGGAGCACGCCCCCGACAATCTACACGCCACGATGGCCCTGGCCCGTTTCCAGCGGGATCCGGAGCTCATTGGCTTTTGGGAGCGGGAAGTGCTGGCTGGCCAGAGGGGCATTCGCTACTACCGCCGCATCAACGTCGAGGCTAGCTGCCTGGCCTGTCACGGGCCTAAGGACTCGCGACCGGCCTTCATTGTCAGCAAGTACCCCCAAGACCGGGCCTACGACTTCAAGGTGGGAGACCTGCGGGGCATGTACGCCGTGTTCATTCCCGAAGAGGAGGAATCTCCTCAATAGCCCCTTGTCCTAGGGAGAGGAAGGGGACTCTGTATTATCTTTTTATCGACATATAGTTATATAGTTTGCCAAAATAATGATGGGAGAAGGTTGCAAAGGAGTTTAATTTCTATGGACGCTGCCCTGGTTCCGTTTGAAGAGCCGCCGCTGTCGCGGCGCCGTTTTCTCAACTTCCTGACCGGCTCGGCGCTGGCGGCGGTGGCGGGTTCGGTGCTCTACCCGCTGGGCCGCTATCTCATCCCGCCGGCGGAGGGATCCGCCAATGGATCGGCCCTGGCCAAAGACAAGCTGGGGAACCCGATCCCGGCGGAGCAGATCTTGGCAGAGCCGCCTGGGACGCGGGCGCTGGTGGCGGGTCTGGCGGGGGAGCCCACCTACCTCACCGTTAGGGAGGGGGGGAAGCTGGACGAGCAAGGGCTGGTGAACAACTGTACCCACCTGGGCTGCACCTTCCCATGGAACCCGCTGGCCGAAGAGTTCCAGTGTCCTTGTCACGGATCCCGCTATGCGGCTGATGGCTCGGTGATTCGAGGGCCGGCAGCGCTGCCTCTGAAACTGGTGCGGGTGGAGGTGCGGGAGGGGTGGATCTGGCTCTCTCCCTGGTTGGATGTCGATCCGCGAACGGGGAGTCTGCCCTGGTGGGTGTGAAGGAGGGCGCTCTTGGGATCGGCTTCTGGCCGCAGGTTTTTTTCATCAAGTTCAGAAAAGAGGGGGAGCAGTTTTGATGGCTCGCGTCGTCGTCATTGGGGCTGGGCTGGGAGGGCTGCCTACTGCCTACGAGCTGCGGCATCTTTTGCCGCAGGGATCCCACCAGGTAACTGTAGTCAGCAATACTCCAAAGTTTACGTTTACCCCTTCTCTGCCGTGGGTGGCGCTGGGCCTGAAGCGGCTGGCGGACATTCAGGTGGAGCTGCCGCAGCGGCTGGAGAGGAAGGGGATTGAATTTATCCAGGGCACGGTAACCGACTTGCAGCCGCCAAAGCGCACCCTGCGGGTTAACGGGGAGCCTCTGGCCTACGACTACTTGGTGGTGGCCACGGGAGCGGAGTTGGCCTTGGACGCCATCCCAGGTCTGGGGCCGGAACAGGGGTTTACCCAGTCGGTGTGCACGCCGCACCATGCTTTGCTAGCTCAGAAGGCGTGGGCAGAGTTTCTCCGCCAGCCGGGGCCGCTGGTGGTGGGAGCGGTGCCGGGGGCCAGTTGTTTTGGGCCGGCCTATGAGTTTGTCTTGCTGGCCGAGGGGCAGTTGCGAAAAAGAGGGCTGCGGGAGCAGGTGCCCATCACCTTCATCACGCCGGAGCCCTATGCTGGCCATTTCGGGATTGGCGGCATGGCGGGGGCCGAGGAGCTGGTGAAACGGCTGCTGGCCCAGCGGCAGATCCGGGTTTTGGCCAATACTGCCATTGCCCGTGTCGAAGAGGGGGAAATCGTGCTGGCAGAAGGGGAGCGGATCCCTTTTGCCTACGCCATGCTGCTGCCGCCCTTCCGGGGAGCCCAGTTCCTGCGGGAAGTCCCCGGCCTGACGGACGCCCGCGGTTTCCTGCCGGTAACTTCCACCTACCAGCATCCCGACTTCGATAGCTTCTATGCGGTGGGCGTGGTGACCCAGCTAGCCCCTTCCGAGACAACCCCTTTGCCGGTGGGAGTGCCCAAAACCGGCCAGATGACCGAGGCGATGGGGATGGCAGTGGCGCACAATATCGCCCTGCGCCTGGGAGCCCTGCGGGGGGAACCCGTGAGCCCGACGCTGGAAGCCATCTGCTTTGCCGACTTCGGCGATACGGGCATTCTCTTTTTGGCGGATCCTGTCTTGCCGGTGCTGGGGCGCCGCCGCCGCGCCCTGGCCGTACAAGGGCCATGGGTCAGTTGGCTCAAGTCCGCCTTTGAGCACTATTTCCTGGCCAAGATGCGCTGGGGGTGGGCGGTGCCTTGGTTTGAGCGCCTCAGTTTGCAGGGGGTGGGGCTCTCTCTGATAGAGCCCATCTCCAAGCCATTGGGAGATTTGGTCTCCCCTTAGAAAAGTTCCGATTTTCTCGTCACGCTCAAGTTACGCCGGACACTTGCGCTATGAAAACTCAAGTCGGCAGGTTGCAACAACAAACGTTTTCCGGCTGGAGCTGGGGCCACCTGGGCTGGGCGCTGCTCTTCCTCTCGCTAGGGGGGCTGGGCGGCTGGCTGCTGGGATCCCAAGGCCGGCCCGGCCAAGGGGGGGCAGCTTTGGAGGTTGCCGGTCGCGTCGGCGGGACAGGGTCCCTGGAAGCCACCGAGGCCGCCCCACTGACCACGCTGGAGGTCAAGCCACGGGAAATCAGCCAAGAGCGGATCCTGGTGGGCAGCCTAGAGGCCGTGGAGCGCACCCCCCTCAGCAGCCGCATCGTGGGCCGAGTCGTGGAGCTGCCGGTTCAGGAGGGGCAGCGGGTGGCGGCTGGATCCCTGATTGCCCGCCTGGATATCAGCGATGTGCAAGCCGCCCAGCAACAGGCCCAAGCCCAGCGGCAACAGGCTGAGGCGCAACTGCAGCAGGCCCAAGCAGGCCTTCTGGCCGCCCAGGCGGGGGTGAGGGGAGCGGAAGAAGCCTTGCGCCAGGTGCAAGCCCAGAAGCAGCAGGCGGAAGCGGAGCTGCAGGAGGCCCGTTTGCACCAAGAGCGGATGCAGAAGCTGCACGCCGAAGGAGCCGTGGCCCAAGCCCAGGTGGATCAGGCCAATACGCGGGTAGCCGTGCTCCTGGGCCGCCTGGCCCAGCTCGAGGCCGGGATCCAGCAGGCCGAACAGGGATTGACCCAAGCACGGGCCCAGCTTGCCCAGGCGGAAAGCCGGATCCCTGAGGTGCAGGCAGCCATGGCCCAGGCCCAGGCAGGGGTGGCGCAAACCCAAGCCAACCTTGCCTACGGAACCCTGGTCGCCCCCTTTGCCGGCGTCGTCACCCGCAAGTATGTGGAGGTAGGGGCTTTGGCGGGGCCGGGCCAGCCGATTGTGGAGCTAGAAAGCAGCGAGCGGCTGCGGTTTTCCGTGGCCTTGCCCGAATCCCTGGCCGGCCAAATCCGGGTGGGACAAGCGGTGCCCATCAACATCGACAGCCTCAACCAAACCGTGGAGGGAACCATCCGCCAAATCATCCCCAGCGCCGACCCCAGCTCAAGAACGGTGGAGGTGAAGGTGGAGATTCCCCCGCTCCCCGGAGCAATGCCGGGCATGCTGGGCCGTCTGAAGTTGGCAGGAGAAACCCGCCAAGCCCTGCTCCTGCCCCAAGCAAGCCTGGTAGAACAGTTCGGCCTTACGGGCGTGTACCGGCTGGTGGACGGCAAGCCGCTGTTTACGCCCGTGGTGGTGGGATCCCGCTATGGGGATCAGGTGGAGATCCACAGTGGGCTACAGCCTGGAGACGAGGTAATCCAGGAAGCGGCTGCCGTCCGGGCTAGATCCTTCTGAAAACTGTTTCCTAGGACAGAAGCCCAGAGTTCTGCTGACTTTCTTGATTTCCACCGGGCTTGCGGGGCTTTCGCCGCTGCGACCTTGTCGGGCTGAGGCAGCGGAAAGAAGTCCCTCACCGCCCTGAAGCTTTTCTCCTCGCCCCGCTTGCAACAGCGTCGCAGAGTGATGGCTACGGAGCGGGCAAGCTTCTTGATCTGGGTGGGAGAAAACCGTCCTCTGGGCTGCGCCTGGGAACCCTGGGAGCGACCCAGAACCTGAACCCGTCTTGGTAAATCCAGTTTCTTTTTGGGTATACTTCCGCTATACTCATCTCGTACAGATTCCGAGTTCCTTCCCCTGAAGATGACCTGGCGCGCTCCCTTTTTTGGCTACTTTAGCTTTCCCTGGCAACGACCAGGGCGGAAGGGTGGCGCGTAAACTATAGAGCCTAGGTTTACCCGAGTCAGTCCTGAAGCCCTGAGCCCAGTGCCAGGGCTTTTTTGATGGCTCGATGCTCCATTCCCTCACTTCCCATCCCTTGCACACAATCTTGCCCACGATGAAGGACAGTTCTATGCCCCCCCAAACCGACAACTGCAACATCCAAGAGGTGACTCCCTTGATTGCCCCTGCTGCTGTCAAGGCCAAGCTGCCGCTGACGGAAACGGCAGCCCAAGTGGTGCTCTCCACGCGGCAAGCCATCCGCGACATCATCCACGGGCGGGATCTCCATCGCTTGGTGGTGATTGTCGGCCCCTGTTCCATCCACGATCCCGAAGCGGCCTTGGAGTATGCCCACCGCCTCAAGCGGGTGGCCGATCGAACCCGCGAGCACCTGGTGATTGTGATGCGCACCTATTTTGAGAAGCCGCGCACCACAGTGGGCTGGAAGGGCCTCATTAATGATCCCCACCTGGACGGCTCCTGCGATATTGCCACTGGCTTGCAACTGGCCCGTTCTATCCTATTGCAGATCAACGAGCTGGGCTTGCCCTGTGCCACAGAAATGTTGGATCCGGTAACTCCCCAATACACCGCAGACCTGGTGAGCTGGGCGGCCATCGGCGCCCGAACCATCGAAAGCCAGACCCACCGGGAAATGGCCAGTGGCCTCTCTATGCCCGTGGGCTTCAAAAATGGCACCGACGGGCGGCTGGAAATTGCCCTCAACGCCATTCTCTCCGCCAGTCACCCTCACAGTTTTCTGGGCATCGGCCAAGACGGCATGACGGCCCTGGTGAAAACCACCGGCAACCCAGACCGGCACATTGTGTTGCGCGGCGGCGGCGGCAAGACCAACTACGGCCCGGAAGATGTGGCGCGGGCGGCGCTGCTGATGAAGGATCAAGGGATCCCGCGCTCGGTGATGGTGGACTGCTCCCACGACAACTCCCACAAAGACTACCGCCAGCAGGGAGCCGTCTGTCGGGCAGTGCTGCGGCAGTACCAAGCAGGGCAGCGGGCCTTGATGGGGCTGATGCTGGAGAGCAACCTCAACCCAGGCAAGCAAACCTGGCAGGAAGGGGCACCACTCAAGTACGGCGTTTCCATCACCGACGGCTGCATCGGCTGGGAGGAGACCGAGGATCTGTTGCAGGAGATGGCAGCAGTCGTAGCAGGGAAAACCTTGGCTTTGAATCACTGAAAAAGCCCCGCAAGACCCAAGCAAGGCAATAAAGTTGTGCTCGGCAGCAGTGCAACTCCCCTCTCCCTC
>NZ_JANSJN010000007.1:22682-24728 GCF_047462555.1 Synechococcus sp. B60.1 | reverse complement strand
ACCCAGTTCCGTTCCCTGCTCCCGCAGCGGGCGGGATGGGTCAACTTGGAAGCTGTTGATCCCTGCAACCTCTTCTGACCCTGTGCCGACGCTACAACTGGCCTCGCCAACTTCCGCGGCCTGGATCGAGCAGGCCATTCGCCACCTCGACCTGATTTTGCTAGATCACGCCAACTGCGAGAAGAAAGCAGCGGGCAATGCCCTCAGTTTGCTGTTTCGCTACCCGGCCAACGGGCGGCTGGTGGAAGCCCTTTCACCACTGGCGCGGGAGGAGCTGCAGCACTTTGAGCGGGTTCACCGGCACCTGCAACGGCTGGGGATCCCGATCAGGCCCCTCTCGGCTGCTCCCTATGCCAGCCGCCTCAACCAGCACCTACGCCGCTCCGAGCCGGAGCATCTCTTGGATGCACTGCTAGTGGCCGCCATCATCGAGGCCCGCAGCCACGAACGCCTAGGCCTGCTGGGGATCCACGTCCCCGACCCGGAGCTGCGGCAGTTTTACCTCTGGCTGGCGGCGGCTGAAGAGCGGCACTGGCAGTTGTATTTGGATCTGGCGCTAGAACAGTTCCCCGCCGAGCCGGTGCAGGAGCGGCTGGACGCTTTGCTGCAGGTGGAAGCCGAGATCCTCTCCACCCTTCACCCCGAGCCTCGTGTCCACAGCTAACCTCTCCCCTTCCCGTGCAACCCCATGTTCCAGGCAACGCGGCGGTGGCTGGCCCTCTGGTACACGGTGGTAACGGGGGTGTTTTTGTTGCTGTTTGCCGGCAGCTTCTACTGGTATGTGCAGTCAACCCTGATTGAGCGGGTGGACGACACGCTGGGCCATGTGGTGGAAATTGTCGAGCGCTCCCTGGTGGTGGACGAGAGCCTCTTGGACCCGCAGCAGGCCCGCCACAGCTTGGAAGCCAGCTTTCGGGATGATCCCAGCACCCTAGCAGACGACCACATCGACCTGGAGTGGTTTGATCCCCAGGGATCCCTCATCTGGTCCACCGTGCCCGGCGGCATCCCTGCCCCCCTGCTGACGGAGGGATCCCTGCACACCGCCCGCATCGCACCTGGGTATTGGCTGCGCCAGTTCACCGAGCCGATCCTGGCCAGTGGGAAGCTGCTGGGGTATTTGCGGGTCAGCCACCCCTGGTTTGAGGTGAGCAAGCCGACACGCCAGCTCATTCGGGATCTCAGCCTCTGGGTAGCGGCCAGTTTGGCCTGTGTAGGAGGAATCGGCTGGCTGCTCTCCGGTTTGGCCATGCAGCCCATCCGCCAGTCTTACCAGCAGCTCAAGCAATTTACCGCCGATGCCTCCCACGAGCTGCGCAGCCCCTTGGCCAGCATCCAGACCACGGTACAGGTGGCTTTGGCAGACTCCCAATTGGATGCCGACACCCGCCAGCGCTGGCAGATGGTGGAGCGGCTGTGCCTGCGGCTGGGCCGGCTGGTGGACGACCTGCTGTTTCTGGCCCGCCACGACAGCGGCATGGTGCCTTTCCAGCCCCGCTGCTGTGCCCTGGATGCTCTGCTGCTGCAGGTGGTGGAAGAGTTGCAGGGCTTGGCCAACCAGAAAGGGATCCGTCTAAAGCTGGATATGGCCGCCCCCCCAGAGGAGACGGGAGGGGATCCCTTTGCCTTTTGGGGAGATGAAGAGCAACTGGCCCGCCTGTTCACCAACCTAATCGAAAACGCCCTTCTCCACACCCCCCCCGGCGGCGAGGTGCAGGTGCGGCTAAAACAGCGGCTGCGCTCCGGATCCCCAGAACTGGTGCTGCAGGTGCAAGATACCGGGCCGGGGATCCCACCCCAGGCACTGCCCCACCTGTTCGACCGTTTCTACCGGGTGGATCCGGCCCGCAGCGGGGATCCCAATCGGCGGTCGGGCTCAGGTTTGGGGCTGGCCATTGTCAAAAGCATCGCCGAGCAGCACCGGGGACAGGTGCGGGTTGAGAGCAAGGTGGGGCAGGGATCCACCTTTGAGGTGATTTTGCCCCAGCGACGATTGGAAACTTGCACTCCAGAAACTGTCTAAAGGTGCTCTAGAAAACAGACAAT
>NZ_JANSJN010000007.1:20529-22582 GCF_047462555.1 Synechococcus sp. B60.1 | reverse complement strand
AGATGAGGCGGAACTGGATCCCAGCCTCTGCTTTCTCTTGCAAGTTGCCGGCAGGGTAGTAAGCCGACTGCTTGAGTATGTCTGTTTACCGGCAAGTCCGGAGAAGTTCCTCTCCCCCTCCTCCAAAAACTTCCAAAAAAATGTATCGTTTCCAAGTTCGCGCCACCACTCAGCCCGGTGATCGAATTGCCCTGGTGGGATCCAGCCCTCGGTTGGGCGCCTGGGATCCGAGCCGCTGTGTTTGGCTGCAGACGGATCCCGCTTGTTATCCGCTCTGGTGGGTGGAGTTGCCATTAGGCCTGGCAGATGGCACTTCTGGCCCCCTATCCTCCGGGGAGTGGCCTCAAGAGACCCCTCGAGTGGAGTACCGATATCTGCGCGTTCAGGCCGATGGCGAAGTTATTTGGGAAGCTGCCGATAGGAATCGCTGGGTGCCGCTTGAGCCTCAGCCTTTGCCATCAGTTTTGATCGTGGAAGATGGCGAGTTTGGCCGGATCCCTTCCTGTCCTTACGGCTATTTTGCCACCCCTATTCTTGAGCCTGAGCCTGAAGATTTGCCGGGACTGAAGATAGTTGTTTTGGGTAGCTCCGTTGCCCTGGGGTGCAGCGCCTGGCTATTGCGAGGTTGGGCCTGGCTGTTGCAGAAAGCCTTGCGGGAGCGCTACGGCCATCGGGTGCGTAATCTCTCGGAATTGGGGGCTACGGTCAGCCGAACGCTGGCACGGTTTGATCAAGTTGTCGTTCCCGAACAACCGGACGTGGTAATTGTGGCCTTGTCGTTGGGAAATGAGGGCTTGGCCACGGCTCTGCCGGAGCATCGACGTGCCGTCCAAAGGCGGTTTGAAAACGGCCTGCGACGCCTGATTGAGAAGATTCAAAATATAGGCGCTTTGCCCATCTTGGCAGGGGTCTATCCTCACGGCGACTATGGTCCAGAACAGCATCTGCTTCTGCAGGAAACTCAGCAAAAGATGCTCGGTTGGGGATGCCCTGTGTTCAATTGGCTGCCCATCCTAGACGATGGCCAGGGCCGCTGGAAACCAGACCTTGCTTTTGACCCCGCTCACCCCAATTCCAGGGGACATCAGGTCATGTTTGAGGCCATCGATCTCTCGCTCTTCGAGCCCGGCCAAGTTCTGTCGGCTCGTGGAAAGCTGGCTCAATCCACTGCAGAACGAATCATTTTTGAAGACGGCAATGGCTTTTGGGTAGCTGCAGAAATAGGCAGAGATCAATTTCGCATCGTGAATATAACCCCCTACCCTTATACCCTTGCGCCAACTTGGCAATCTTTGCAGACTGCTTTCCAAAAATCACGCCTGCAGCCGGGACTGTATATTGGCAGAAGCGATGCAAGGATAGGAGACAAGACCCTACATTTACTTTCCATACAAGAGGACAGTTCGGTTCAAACCACCCTCTCCATTCCTGCAGATGCCGACCTCATCTTCTCCCCAATAGCTCAGTTCTTTTCCGCAGAAGCAGTAGAAACGATCTTCGAGGATGGATCGTTGACCCTTCTCAAGCTCAGTGGATCTTCAAAAGGCTCTTCTGATCCCAGGCCTCGCCTGTGCGTGATCAATCGGAGCAATCACGAGTACAACATCCACCCCATGTGGAAGGAAGTGCGGGCTGCCCTCAAAGCTTTGCCATCAGGGGTTTATGAGGATCCCCTCTATCGCGATGCTCCTTTCCGCACGTTGATGATTGGAGAAGGGGGGTTGGAAAGCCGGGTCAAGGCCGCTCCCAACTCGGTCATGCTATTGGAATACACATGCGCCTTATCTGATATTCATCGCGTTGCTGTTGTTCCCCTGGGGGATCGCTGTGCAGTGCGAATGCTGCTCTACAAGCTGGAATACGACGGGCCTGCATTTCCTTTTGATCTGACCCGCACCAGCAACTTGGCCGATGTGGCCGATATGATCCACCACGATTTTCAGGGCATGTGGGATCCCCAATACTTGCGCTACAGCCCTGCAGATCGCCGCATTTATCACAGCAAGTGGACAAGCCTATCTTTTGGCCATGAGCTGGAAGAAGGGGAAGATCC
>NZ_JANSJN010000007.1:10166-20429 GCF_047462555.1 Synechococcus sp. B60.1 | reverse complement strand
CCGCCAAAGGTAATGAGCATTTCTTTGGTGCGATTGGGCATGAGCCAGGTCATATAAAACTGCAGCAGAGCAAGAACAATAGCCAATGGCTGCAGCCATCGGATCCGCTCCTCGCGAGCCGACTTGAAGAGCAAAGCCAATAAAAAGAGGATCCCAAAGTACACAAAGGGATCCCTTTGGGAACTGATGCTGGTCCAGCCAAACGGTAAGGGCAAAGCGCGATGCCCACTCCACCAGGCAATTGTGGCATGGCCCAGCTCGTGAATCCAAATGTGCCAAGGGAGATGTAGCACCTGCAATAGCGCAATGTTGTTTACCAGCAGGGCCACCACCACTGCAGCCGGATAGGTCCAGAGGTTGACTGTCCAGCTATCAAAAGAAAAGCGATCCCAACGCAGCTGGGATCCTAGGCGCAGGCTGTGCTGCCAAAGCAACTGGGAGCCGCGGAAAGCGCGGATTTCCAATTGCTCGAGGCGTGGAATCCGCAGTTGCTTCACCATTAAAAACAGTTGAGCCGCAACCCCTGGCGGCGAGAGGCCTTGGGGCAGGGATCCCAGCAGGTGGATGTGCAGGGTGTTGTCAGCAAAATGTACTTGCGCAGGCCAGCCCCGTCGCAGCAGCTCCAGCCGAACAACTCGCACAATTGCTTGGCCGTTCCCAGCGCGGGCCAGGGCGAGGGGATCGGGGAAGGCGGGCATTGCCAGTTACTTCCCAGAGCAAGGCGGTGGCAGGACGAGGATCCTTACCCATTATCCCCAGCCTGGCAAGCACCGGCGAAATTGCGCTCCTTCTCGGGTCGCTGCTGGGGGAGGTTGGTATAGTTGAGGGCAGCAGGTGTGCTGGAGTGGATGGAGGATCATGCGGGAATTGGGCAAGCTGGGGAGAAGACGGGATCCCAAACCGTCTAGGCAGAGCGCCCTGTGGGGAGCGACGCTGCTACTGGCTTTAGCCGGGGCAGGTTTGTTTTCCCCCTTGCCTGTTCAAGCGCAGCCAACCACTGTTCCTGGTCTGTCTCGCATTGACCGTTGGCACTACGACCCACAGCGGGGGTGGCTAGAGGTCAACACCGAGGGAGAGGTGCGGCCTTTTGTGTTTGTGCTGCAAAACCCTCCTAGGGTAGTGCTGGATTTTCCCAACACCCTTTTTGGACGGGAGCCCCAAACCCAGACCTTTCCAGGACGGGTTACTTCGTTGGAGATCAGGCAGCTCACCCCAACCATCACTCGCTTTGTGCTGCACCTGCAGCCGGATCAGCCCCTTAGCCTCGACCAACTGCAACTGCTCACTGCCAGCCCCTCCCGCTGGGCTGTCCAATTCCTTCAGGCTGGCCAACCCTCGCCCACCGCACCGCTTTTTCCCTCGGTGCCTGGCCCCAGGGATCCCATCTCACCGTCCCCACCGCTGCCCCGCCGCCCCGATGCCGGGCTACCTCCCCCACCTGCCCGTTCCGGCCATCAGATCTTGGCCATCTCCCCTCAGGCGGAAGGCTTCTTCATCCGCACCCAGGGCAGCCCTTCCACCACGGTGCGGCGCATCCTGGATCCGGATCGGGTGGTGGTGGATTTTCTCAACACCACCCTTAGCCCTGCCCTCACCCAGCGGATCTATACTGTCAACCGCCTGGGGGTTTTGCGGCTGCGGGTGGGGCAATTCGAGCCCACCATTGCCCGCGTGGTGTTGGATGTGGATCCTTCCAGTGGGGATTGGGAGGCCCGCTACGACCCGCAGCAGGGAGGAATCTGGATCCAGCCTGCTGGCGGTGCTGCCCAGGCCAGCCTTCTGCCTGATGTCAGCCCAACCGAGGCCCAAGGGCCGCTGGCTACCTTACGCTCTGTGGAGCTGCGGGGGAATCAGCTCATCATTAGCGCCGATGGGTTCATGTTCTACCGGGCCGGCTGGGATCCCGAAAGCGGTGGCTACCGCATCAACGTGGCCCCGGCACGCCTGCCCGAGTCCTTGCCGGATCCCGGCTTGCCGGTCGGGGGACCGGTGCAGCGGATCCGCTTTGTGCAGGAAGATGCCCGCACGGTCAGCATTCTGGTGCAACCTGCCGAAGAGTTCAATGTCTTTGAGCCCAACCCTGGCCAGGGATCCCGACGCATCACCCTGGAGCTGCGGCCTCTCAACGCACCGCCGCCCACCCCTCAGCCGCCGGCGCCTGCCCAAGCTTCCCCTCCTCCCCCCCTGGGCCGGACGGTCATCGCCATCGATCCGGGACACGGCGGACGGGATCCCGGTGCCATCGGGGTAGGTGGGATCCAGGAAAAAGACATTGTGCTCTCCGTTTCCCACCAGGTTCGGCAATTGTTGCAGGAGCGGGGGTATACGGTGGTGATGACGCGCACCGATGACCGCGAGGTGTTGCTGCAGCCGCGGGTGGATAGGGCCGTGCAGGCCAACGCCACTCTGCTGGTGAGCATCCACGCCAATGCTCTGGAGCGCTCCAGTGTTCACGGCATCGAGACCTATTACCTGCGGCCCGACAGCGCCGAGCTGGCCACCATCCTGCACCGCAGCCTGGTGCAAGCCACCGGTGCTGCAGATCGGGGGGTGAGGCGGGCCCGCTTTTTTGTGGTGCGGGAAACGCCCGTGGGCATGCCCTCAGTGCTGCTGGAGCTGGGGTATGTTACCAACCCCACTGAGGGGCGGAAACTGGCTGCCCCCGAATACCAGGCCATCTTGGCGCGGGCCATTGCCGATGGCATCGAGACCTTCTTGCGCAAGCGCTAGAAAGGGCAGGCTAGGATACAGCAGCTTCAGCCAAGGTGTTGAGGAGAAGGGAGCATGCGTTGGGAGTGGGGCTCAGATCCGGATCCCAGTTGGCCAATTGGGGTGTTTGACAGTGGCTTGGGCGGGTTGACGGTTTGGCGGGCCTTGCGCCGTCGCTTGCCCCAGGAACGCCTTCTCTACTTTGCCGACACGGCCCGGCTGCCCTACGGGGATCGTTCCCCGGAGGAGATCTTGACCTTTGTGCGGCAGATCCTCCGCTGGATGCAGGCGCAGCCGGTGAAAGTGGTGGTGATGGCCTGCAACACCAGCTCGGCGCTGGCTTTGGAGCAAGTGCAGCGGGAGTTTGCCCTGCCCATCCTTGGCCTCATCCTGCCCGGCGCCCAGGCAGCCTTGGCCCAGGGATCCCGCATTGGGGTCATTGCCACGGCGGCCACGGTCAAAAGCCGCGCCTACTCCAAGGCTATTCAAGAGTACAGCGCCCTGGATCCCAAGCGCTCTCCCCAGACTGTCCAGTGCTGGGAGCAGGCCTGCCCGGAGTTCGTCCCCCTCATCGAAGCCGGCCAGTCGGACGGCCCCGAGCTGCGCCAAGCCGCCGAACGCTACTTGCAGCCGCTCCTGCAGCGGGGGATCGACACCCTTGTCTACGGCTGCACCCACTACCCACTGCTGGATCCTCTCCTGAAGTCCTTGCTGCCCTCTTCGGTCAGACGGGTGGATCCCGGCGTGGCACTGGTGGGATCCCTGGCCCGCGAACTCAGCCTCTGGGGCCTGCGCCGACCCTCAACTGTGCCCCAGGCAGAACCTCACCGCTTCTACGTGAGTGGGGATCCGGAGCGGTTTGCCCAGTTGTCCAGCCCTTGGTTGGGCTTTCGGCCACAGGTGGAACGGGTGGAATGGCCGGCCTTGGATGTCAACAACTCCCGCCGGCCCTGAGCGAGCCCTGAGATCCCAGTCCAACTGGAACGTCAACACAAGCCCACGGCCTATCTATGCCATCGGATCACTTGGGTCAAGGGGTTGGGGCTGAGAAGATTTGGCATACACCCACTCGAGGTAGAACACCCCATGTCGGGGTAGAATTCTGAGTTCCTTGATGTCTTCCCACTGCAAATGGGTAGGGAACTGCACCCAGAAAGCGTCTAGGCCAAACCACGCCTTGACTTGCTTGCCCACTCTAACCTGCCCTTCTTGGAACTTTGGCCATTGCTTGGGGTAGGCTACGGGAAACAGTCCAGCCTTACGGTACTGTGGCAACCTGGGCTTTGCGTCTGGCTGCGCTTGCAAAAGCGACTTGAAGCTCGTTAGTGCTTCTGCTGCCGATTTGCAGGTCTGCTGGGCAGAGGAGACATGCATCGCCGCAAAGGGCTTGTTCTTGGTTCTCACCCTCTCTCTGCAGAGCTGGGCGTAGCTTACCAGTCGCTTGGTCTTGAAAGAGACTTGGCGAGCATAGTACAGAGCGCAGTTGTAGACCTTGTTGGACTGCTGGCAGAGGTACTCCAGTAGGGCTACTGGCTTCCTGTCCTGAATCAGAACCTGTTGACAGCCGTAGTCCATGGTTGCTGAGTGGTGAGCCAAAACTAGAGTAACGACCCGCATCGTTGGTGAGCCGCTAAAGCTGCTCGAAGGCTTTTCCGCCCCGCCCTACTCGCGTCAGCGGCGCGGAGCGCTGAGTACAGGGCTACCCGGCTACTCTGCTGTGTGCATCTGGGATGCGAGTCGGCTTCAGGAGAAGCCCTGCTGCCGCTTGCGGCTGTCCCGGCGGATCCCCTTGAGCTTCCTGGCACAGCCGACCTTAAAGACAGCAGAGGCCGGCCAGCCACCCATCAACTTACCTTGAAATGAGTAGACAGCTCTGGTAAGCTCGAGGCGGGATTTTGCCTGATTGTCAAGGTTGGGATCCCTCCTAACGAGTCCAGGAGAAACCGACATGGCGGCACGGGTAGGTATCAACGGTTTTGGCCGCATTGGGCGTTTGGTGCTGCGGGCGGCTTGGGGTTGGCCGGAGCTGGAGTTTGCCCACATCAACGAGATTAAAGGTGGGCCTGCCACTGCGGCTCACCTGCTCAAGTTCGACTCGGTGCAGGGCCGCTGGAACATCGACATCGAGGCCTCTGAGCAACGGCTGCGCATCCAAGACAAAACCCTTACCTTCAGTGAATTTAAATCTCCTGGCGAAGTGCCCTGGGCCGATTTGGGGATTGACCTGGTGCTGGAGTGCTCGGGCAAATTCGTTAAGGCGGCAGAGCTGGACGCCTACTTCAAGGCGGGGGTGCGCAAGGTCATTGTGGCTGCCCCTGTCCAGGATGAAGAGGCCCTCAACATCGTCATGGGCATCAACGACCACCTCTACGATCCGGCTCGCCACCACCTGCTTACTGCCGCCTCCTGCACCACCAACTGCCTAGCTCCCTTGGTCAAAGTGATCCACGAAGGGATCGGCATCCTGCACGGGGTCATCACCACCGTCCACGACGTCACCAACACCCAAAGTATGGTGGATGCTCCCCACAAAGACCTGCGGCGGGCTCGCTCGGCTCTGCTGTCTTTGGTGCCCACCACCACCGGCTCGGCTAAGGCCATTGGCCTCATCTATCCTGAGCTCAACGGCAAGCTCAACGGCCTTGCGGTGCGCGTGCCCCTGCTGAATGCCTCTTTGACCGATGCCGTGTTCGAAGTGAGGCGGCCCACCACCGTGGAAGAAGTCAATCACCTCTTGAAGACTGCAGCCGAGGGGGAACTCAAGGGCATCCTCGGCTATGAGGAGCTGCCCCTCGTCTCGGTGGATTTCAAGGGGGATCCCCGCTCCAGCATTGTGGATGCGCCCTCGACCATGGTGGTAGATGGCACCCAGGTGAAGATCCTGGCTTGGTACGACAACGAATGGGGCTACGCCAACCGCATGGCGGAATTGGCCCGCAAAGTGGCTCTCAGTTTATAGAAGCATCCCCCCCTTGGAGACCTGCCCATGACTTCTGTCTCAAGTGCCCAAGCTGCCGCAGTGCGCAACTATGCCCTAGTAACCGCCGCCTACTGGGGATTTACCATCACTGACGGCGCCATCCGCATGTTGGTGCTGCTCCACTTCCACAAGTTGGGCTTCACCCCCATTCAAATTGCCATGTTGTTCCTCTTCTACGAGATCTTCGGGGTGATCACCAACTTCCTGGGCGGCTGGATTGGATCCCTGTTTGGCCTGCGGCTCACCCTCTACGGAGGCATTGCCATCCAGATCTTCGGCCTGGTGATGCTGGGGGTGATCAACCTGCAGTGGCCGGTCTGGGGCCAGGTGGCCTACGTGATGACGGCCCAAGCCCTGGCCGGGATCGCCAAGGATCTCACCAAGATGAGCTCCAAAAGCGCCATCCGTCTGGTGGTGCCCAAGGAGGCCGAATCCCGCCTCTTCCGCTGGGTGGCGATGCTGACGGGATCCAAAAACGCCCTCAAGGGAGCGGGGTTCTTTGTGGGGGCGGCCCTGCTGCAGATCTTCACCGAGATCTACGGGGATCCCCTGGGCTTCCGCATGGCCAATTTTGTCCAGGCGGGGGCGCTGGCTTTGATCTTCTCTTCGGGGGTGCTACTGCCGGCGGATATGGGCAAGGTTAAGGCGAAGATCCCCTTCAAGCGGCTGTTTTCCAAAAGCCGTGAGATTAACCTCCTCTCAGCGGCCCGCTTTTTCCTGTTTGGGTCGCGGGATGTGTGGTTTGTGGTGGCCCTGCCGGTGTTTCTCTACGATGAGCTGGGCTGGAGCTTTATGCAGGTGGGCAGCTACATGGCCATCTGGGTCATTGGCTATGGGATCATCCAGTTCCTAGCACCCCAACTCCTGGGAGGAGGTCGCCCGGGTCGCGCCCCCAAGGCCCGAACCATCCAAATCTGGACATTTACCTTGACAGCAGTGCCGGCAATCATTGCCACCGCCTTTATGGCCGGCCTGCCGCCGGAATGGGTAGTTACTGGTGGCCTTATCCTCTTTGGGATTGTCTTTGCCTTCAACTCGGCGGTGCACTCCTACCTGGTGTTGGCCTACACGGAAGATGACGATGTTGCCCTCAACGTGGGCTTTTACTACATGGCCAATTCCGGTGGCCGCCTGCTGGGGACGGTAACCTCCGGGATCCTCTTCCAGCTCTACGGTTTGGAGGGCTGCCTCTGGTTTTCCACCCTGTTGATTTTGATGGCAGGGCTGTTCTCGCTGAAATTGCCGGATCCCAGCAAAACTCCGGTCGAGTGGGTGGTTAAGCCGGGGGATTGAGGCTTGCCGAAAGGGGGATCCCTCACTCAAGCAGGGCTAGGTTATCCCGATGGACGGCGGTATCCACCCCTTCGTAGCCCAAGATGTAGGGGATCTCGGCAGTTTTTTTGCCCTTGATGCGCCGCAGTTCCTCGGCGCTGTAGTTGACTAGGCCCCTGCCTACCTCGCGTCCGCTGGGATCACACAGGCGCACGGCAGCTCCTGCCTCAAAGTCGCCGGAAACCTCTACGATCCCTGCCGGCAGCAGGGATCGCCCTTGCTCACAGACTGCCCGCACTGCCCCCTCGTCCAGGGTGAGGGATCCCTCGGGGATAAGGCCGTAGGCAATCCACCGCTTGCGGGCGCTAACAGGCTGGGGAGCTGGCTCGAAGCGGGTGCCAATGGGCTCGCCAGCCAAGATGGCCGGGATCTGGTCGGGCCGCTTGCCGTTGGTGATTACCACCGTCACGCCAGCAGAGGTGGCAATTTGAGCGGCAGTAAGCTTGGTGGCCATGCCGCCCGTGCCCCAGCCACTTTTGCCTTGGGCTTCCGCCTTGACCCGTAAAGGCATCCCGTGCTCCACCCGCTCGATGGGCTCGGCGGAGGGATCCCGGTGGGGATCGGCTGAATAGAGCCTGTCTACGTCGGTGAGGAGGATTAGCCACTTGGCCTGTACCATGCTGGCTACCAAAGCTGAGAGGGAGTCGTTGTCGCCAAACTTCAGCTCCTCCACCGCCACTGTATCGTTTTCATTAACAATGGGGATAACTCCCATCTGCAGCAGTTGGGTAAAGGTGCGATTGGCGTTCACGTAGCGGCTGCGCTCCACGAAGTCGCCGCGGGTAAGCAGCACCTGAGCAATGGGTTGGTTGAGGGCAGAGAAGAGATCATCGTACAGGCGGATCAGCCGCCCCTGGCCCACCGCCGCCACCGCCTGTTTTTCCGCGATTGCTGTTGGCCGTTGGCGCAAGCCCAGGCGGGCACAGCCCACTCCCACCGCTCCGGAGGAGACCAGGATTACCGCATAGCCCTGGCTGCGCAGCCGCGTCAGCACCTCCACCAGCGGCCCCAGCACAGAAAGGCGCAGCGAGCCCGTCTGCATGTCTGTCAAGCTGGAGGTGCCGATCTTCACCACCACTGTTCCCTCTGTTGCTGCCATCTTCTTGTTCGATCCACTTGCTCGACCTAGCCAGGGTTCGCCATCCGTATCCCACCATAGCGGAACCAGGGCCCTTGCTTGCCCTCGGAGTCGCTGCAGGGGACAATAGGAGAAGGAATAAGTCTGTCTCAAGGTCTCTCTTTCTCTGGCTGTGAATCCTGTTCGTACCCTCTCCGCCACCAAAGCGGCCTTTTTCAGCGCCTACCCTCGCCCGATCAACGCCGCCTACCGGCGGGTGGTGGAGGAGTTGCTGGTGGAGCTGCACCTGACCACCGTCAACAGCGCCTTCGTCTACGATCCCTTTTTTGCCCTAGGTCTGGTTACCCTCTATGACAGGCTGATGGAAGCCTACCACCCCCCAGAGCAGCGCGAGGCCATCTTCAACGCCCTCTGCAAGGCGCTGCACCTGAAGCCGGAGGTGTTGCGCAAGAACGCCCGCGACCTGCTGGAGCTGGTGCGCAGCGGGGATCCTGTCCAGCGATACAACCTGCTCTGTCTCAAGCCAGAGGCGGAGGATGTGGGCGGGCTGAAGGCCATTTTGCAGCGTATGACCCAGTCCCCGTACGCCTACAGCCGGGTTCTGGCGGTTGGTCTCTACACTGCCTACGAAGCGGTGGCTACCTCGCTCTACAAGGAGCCGGAAGAGCGCACCCGCCACTTTCTGGAGGATGTGATCAGCAACTTGCCCTTCTCGCCGGAGCGAGTCAAAAAAGATCTGGAGCTCTACCGCAGCAGCTTGGATCGCCTGAAGCAGGCGCGGGCCATCGTCGAGGAGATGGTTAAAGCAGCCCGGCGCCAACAGGAGCGCCGCCAATCCACCGCCTCACTGCCCGGGACTTCCGTCGCCGATCCCCAAGAGCCCGGCAGCTAAGCCCTCCTAAGCCAAGTACTGGGCCCACCTGTCCACCACCTCAGGCGAGCCGTACCAGCGCCGCCCGCCGCGACCGGAGTGGTGACAGTCGGGAATGGTGAGGTTGATGGCCCCTGCCAGATGGGCAGCCTCGAGGGGGGTGATGCCATCTCCCCACAGCTCCCCCTGGCCGGCGGTAAGCCGGTAGCTGTTGTAGGCCAGCCAAGCCAGGTAATGCTCCTGCCGCCACAGGGATCCCAGGCCCAGGCGGCGCCCTTGAATGGCCTTGCCGGCCACACAGACGTACTTGACCTGCGGCCAGAAGGCCCCTGGGTAGTGGGTGTTAACGAAGTCCAGGTTACGCCTTGTCCAGCGTTCCCGGCTGGTGTGAGGGGATCCCAGGCTAATGAGAGTGGCAACGTGCTCTCGCCCCTGCCACACCTGCCCCCCGTAGGGCACGGATCCCAGGTAGATGCGGGCAATCCAGCCGCCAGCGGAGTGGGCCACCAAGTTAACCTGGTCAACTGCAAACTCGGCCTGGGTGCGTTGGATAGTGGCCTGGAGGGCCCGCAAGATGGGGGTGACGGGCCTTCCCCCCAGCGTGGGAAACCAACTGTACACCTGCAGGGGCACCACCCGGGCCGCATAGCCGCGGGCCTCCAGCTCCTGACGCAAAGGCTCGTACTCTGAGGCACCTGCCAAGTAGCCGGGCAGGATCACCGTGGGCAGAGCAGCCATGGGCTAGCGCGGGTACCAAAACATGCCCTTGATCCCCTCCGGGTCAGGTGTAAAGCCCAGGCGCTCGTAGAAGCTGACCACCCCCTGGTCGGCGAAAAGGGTGATGTTGCTGATGTCCTGGGCGCGCAGCTCCTGGATCACCTTTTCCATCAGCCGCTTCCCCAGCCCTCGGCCCTGAAACTCAGGATGCACCACCACATCCCAGATGGTGGCATTGAAGGCATGGTCAGAGGTGGCGCGGGCAAAGCCGATGAGGCGACGGTAGCTGCCCCGCTGCTGCCACATCGACACCACCAAAAAACTATGTTGCAGGGCTTTCCTAACCTTGTGGATAGGGCGACGCGACCACCCTACTGCATCGCAAAGTTCCTCCAGCTCATACAGATCCAGGTTGGGATCCAGGCTAAAGACAATGGTTTCTCCTCCCACCGCCACTGTCTCCTGGCGAGGAGGGGGTGTGGCCGTTTGTGTTGACGCTTTGGTGGCAGCGGTCCCTGCTGAGCCAAACAGGCCTTTCCAAAAACTCATTGGAATTGCAGTGGGGCAAAAGCCCAC
>NZ_JANSJN010000007.1:8281-10066 GCF_047462555.1 Synechococcus sp. B60.1 | reverse complement strand
TTGCCAGAGCGCATGAGCCAAACCCTGCTACAAGCTATGGGATCCCTGGTGTTGGTCTTGGGGATCCAGATGGCCCTTACCCTCAGCAGCGCTGCCCAAGCGGTAACGGTTTTGCTGGCCCTGATCGGGGGGGCTTTGCTGGGGGAGGGGATCGACCTCGAGGCTGCCTTTGAACGGCTGGGACAGGCCCTGGAAAAGCAGATCAGTCGCTGGCTAGGCCCCAGCCCTATTGCTCGCGCCTTTGTGACCACCACCCTCCTGTTTGTGGTCGGCCCCATGACCCTGCTGGGCGCCATTGAGGATGGCTTGGGGGATCCCTCCCTGCTTTTGGTCAAAGCTGCCTTGGATGGCATTGCCACCCTAGCTTTTACCGCCAGCCTGGGCTGGGGCACGCTGTTTTCCGCCCTGCCGGTGCTCTTGGTTCAGGGGGGCGTGGCCCTGCTGGCCCACCAACTGCAGCCGCTGTTGCGCCCAGACCTGCTTGCCGCCTTGGAAGCGACCGGGGGGCTCCTCATCCTGGGTATTGGCATTAACCTACTGGGCCTGGCTCGCCTGCGGGTGGCCAACTTGCTGCCGGCTTTGGTCATTGTGGAACTGCTGGTGGGATTTTTCCCCCTCTGGGATCTCAACCTCTAGGGGACTGGTGGGGAAGCTGGGGGCTGGCAGCGGCAAAGGTTACCTTGTTGATCACCCGGGGCAGCAGCCTATCTCGGGGCGCCCACCTACAGCTCAACTTTTGCCAAAGCTTCTTCCGGCCCCACCAGGGCAATAGCTGGGTTGACCAGGTAGGTTTTTGCAGCCTGCTGGAGATGGGCAGGGGTAAGCTGCCTCACGCTCTGCAAATACTGCTGGTCGAACTCCATGCCCAACCCCAAAATCTCGTACCAGCCGGCCAGTTGCGCCACTTGGGCGTTGGTCTGTTTGCTAAGGGCATATTGGCCCAAAAGCTTGCGCTGGGCCATCCCCACTTCCTCGCTGCTTAGGAGTGTGTCATGGAGGCGCTGGATCTCTGCTTGCAAGCGCTCCAGCGCCACGGGAGTGTTCTCCGCTGCCGTGCCCAGGTAAGCCACAAAAGGGGCGGGATCCCGACGGGTGGCAAAGAAGGCGGAGACCTCGTAGGCCAGGCCGCCGCGCTCCCGCAGCTCGACAAAAAGACGGCTGGACAGGCCGCTGCCTAGGTAGGTGGCCAGTAGCTTCAGGGCGGGATAATCCGCAGAAGAGGCAGGGGAGCCGCGAAAGCCAAGCACGATCGTTGTCTGCTGGGTGGGTTGGGAGAGCTTTCGCAGTTGCGGCTTCTCCAAGGAGGGCAGAGGCAGATTGGGATCGGGGGCAGGGGGGCCAGCGCTCACCCAATCTCCCAGGACAGCTTCCACTTGGGCTGCCATCGTCTCCGGTGGCTCTGGGCCAATTACCGCCATCACCATTCCCTCCGGGCGGCAGTAGGTGCTGTGGTAGGCCAGCAAATCCTCGCGGGTCAGGGATCCCACCGTCTCCAGTCGTCCCAACCCCGGCAGGGCGTAGGGGTGATCCCCATAGAGAGCCTGCCGCACCTGATCCCAGGCCAGGTTAAAGGGCCGTTCCTGCTGGGCGCGAATGGCCTGCAGCATCAGCTCCCGCTCCCGCGCCACCTCCGCCTCGGGAAAGCTGGGATCCCGGAGGATCTCCGCCAGCAACTGCAACAGCTCCGGAAAGTCCTCCGCTACACAGCGCAGGCCAACCTCGAAATGATCAGCAGCGCTGTCTACAGAAAGGGAAGCTCCCAACGATTCCACCCAAGCGGCAATA